>CAJASG010000354.1 GCA_903944555.1 uncultured beta proteobacterium | reverse complement strand
GAACCGCTGCGCTTTGCCCTGTACAACGTCACTCTCAACGCCGGTACGGTGGACTTCACCGACCGCATTCCGGCGCAAGCTGGTAAGGCCGGGTCCCCGGCCAGCGAACGTAAGCACGCCCTGCGCAAGCTCAGTTTGGCACTGCCATTTTTGAGCAATCTGGACTCCAAACGCGACATCAAGGTGGCTCCGCACCTGGCGTTTGAACTCAATGGCAGCGCGTTTGATACGGCGGCCCAGGGCACGCCATTTGCCATTTCCCGCAAGGGCGATGCCACGTTCAAGATTGCGCATCTGGATCTGGCCCCGTATTTGGCCTATTTGCCCAACTCCATGCCGGTGCAAGTGCTGGGCGCGGTGGTGGATGCCGAGTTGCAACTGGCATTTGTGCAGTCGCCAAAGGTGGCGGTGACTCTGGCCGGTAAGGTCAATATTTCGGGCCTGAAAGTGGCCGACGCCGCCAAGGGCGAGTTGCTGGGCGTGGAGTCCATCCAGACCGTGCTGGCCGATGTTCGGCCTCTGGAACAGGTGGTCAAACTGGCGTCCGTCGAGGTCGTGGCGCCCCAGTTGCGTGTGGCACGCAACCGGGTGGGGCGCTTGAACCTGGATTCAGGCAACGCCCAGGTGAATTCGGTTGCTATCAAAAAAGAAGCTGCTCGCGCACATTCCACGGGGGCTACAGGCCTAAATGGCACTGAAAAACCAGTGGAATCGAAGCCGTGGACGTTTGAGTTGACGCACTTTGCGCTGCACCAGGGTGCGCTTGCATGGGCGGACGACAGTATTCAACCCCCATCCCGCTTGAACCTGGCTGCGCTGGAACTGGTAGCCGACGGCGTGCGTTGGCCGTTTGCCGACGCCCCAGCCACCTTCGAGGGTTCGGTGACGATTCCGATTACGGGGAAGTCGGGCGACAAAGTGGCGGCTGATCCAGCCCGTTTATCCTTCAAAGGGGAGGGTACGGACAAGCAGGGCCGGGTGCACCTGAGTGTCGGGGATAAGGCGCTGGGGCTGGCCGCGCCGTATGTTGCGCAGTATCTTGAGCCCCGGGTAGCCGGAGTGCTGGATGCGGAACTGGATGCAGCATGGGCGGATGGCAAGTTAAAGGTGGCCGCGCCGCGCTTGGCCTTGCGCGACTTTGCACTGCAAGGTACCAAAGCCCAAGCGCTGGCCGCAACCGCCACCAGCGCCGAGCGTGCAGCCGCCGAGTTGCCCCAATTCAAATTGCTGGAAATCACCGATACCCAGATTGATGTAGCGGCCAAAGCCGGCCGTGTTGGCAAAGTCGCCCTGCGCGGCACCCGCGCCATGATGCACCGCGATGGGCAAGGGCGCTGGATGTTTGAGCGCTGGCAAAAGAACCCACAACAGCCCGAAGTGGCTGACATGTCCAAGGCGTCCCATGTTGCCGAGTCAAAGCCCGCCGCCCCCTGGAAGTTGACCCTGGATGACCTGCAGGTGGACGACGCCACACTGATGCTGGATGACCGCAGCCTGTCCAAGCCGGTGCGCCTGGAAGTCTCAAGCCTGAAGGTGCAAATGAAGAATGTGGCGCTGGACGGCAAAAAGCCCGCACCACTAACCCTGTCGGCACGGGTCAAATCAGGCCGCACCGAGCCCGGCACCTTGGGCTTCAAGGGCACGGTCATGTGGGAGCCCGTGGTGGCACAGGGCACGCTGGAAGCCGCAGACATTCCGGCCCACGCGCTGGCACCCTATGTGGCAGACCAACTCAATATCGAACTGTTGCGGGCTGACACCAGCTTCAAAGGCCAACTGCGCTATGCAGCCACCCCTGCCGGTGCCGAGGTGCAGGTGCGCGGGGATGCCGCGCTGGAGGATTTTCTGGCCAACAGCGCATCGGAGGAGTTGCTGAGCTGGAAGTCGCTCAATGTGCCCGGTATTGTGCTGGCCATGGCCCCGGGGGCTGCCACCCGACTCGATGTGCGTGAGGCTGCGCTGACCGATTTTTTTGCCCGCGTGACGATCAACCCGTCGGGGCGCATCAACCTGCAAGACCTGGTGAAATCCGACAAGCCAGCAACAGGCGCACCGAGCGGCGCACCCGCAAGTGCCCCCGAGACAGCGGCACCCGTGGCTAAAGCTGCTGCACCTGCTGCGCTGGAGCCGATCGTGAAGTTTGGCCCCATCAGCCTGGTCAACGGCAAGGTGCTGTTTTCAGACCACTTTATCCAGCCCAATTATTCGGCGGACCTGAGCGAGCTGACCGGCAAACTCAGCCAGTTTTCTTCGCAAGCGCAGGACGGCGTGGTGCAACTGGCCGACTTGAGCATGACGGGCCGCGCAGAAGGCACTGCCTCACTGGAGATCACCGGGCGGGTCAACCCGCTGGCCAAGCCGCTGGCGCTGGACATCAAGGGCCGCGTGCGTGATCTGGAGCTACCGCCCTTGTCACCTTATGCCATCAAGTACGCAGGTTACGGAATAACGCGGGGCAAGCTCAGCGTGGATGTGAATTACGCGGTCCAGCCCGATGGCCAACTCACCGCCAACAACAATATTGTGCTCAATCAACTCGCCTTTGGCGACAAGGTGGACGGTGCGCCCAACAGCCTGCCGGTGAAGCTGGCGGTGGCCCTGCTGGCCGACCGCAACGGCGTGATCGACATCAACCTGCCGATCAGTGGTTCCCTCAACGACCCGCAGTTCAAGCTGGGCGCCGTGGTGTGGAAAGTCATTACCAACCTGATCGTCAAGGCAATCACCTCGCCCTTCAGCCTCCTGGCAGGAGCCTTTGGCGGGGATGGCGGTGAGGAACTCAGCTCGGTTGCCTTCGCTCCGGGCAGCAGTGTGCTGAGCGCGCAGGCGATACAGGGGCTGGACAAAGTCGCCAAGGCGTTGACCGACCGACCCGCCTTGGCCATGACAGTGGTGGGAACATCCAGTCTGGAGGTGGAGCGCGAAGCTGTGAAGTCCGAGCGACTCAAAACCATGCTGTTGGCCGAAAAGCGCCGTCGCGCCGTAGTGAGTGGTGGAAACGCAGCGGCTGTGCAGGCGGTGGATGCAACGGAGTCTGTGGCATTGCTCAAAGCGGTGTACCGGCGTGCCGACATCACCAAACCCCGCAATCTGGTGGGACTGGCGAAAGATATTCCTGATGCGGAGATGGAAGCACTGTTGAAAGCCAATATGACCGTCAACGAAGACGCCATGCGCGAGCTGGCCTTGCAGCGCGGGGTGGTGGTGAAAGACTATCTGGCATCCCGCCAGTTGCCTGCCGAACGGCTGTTTTTGGGCGCAGCCAAGGAGGTGAAGCCAGTCGCCGGTGCGGATGCAGTCTGGAAGCCGAGCGCAGAGCTGAGCTTGACGCAGAGGTGATTATGAGCACTGAATTCCCAATGAACGCAAAAGTGCGTTTCACCCAAGAGCGCTTGTCCATCCTGACGGCCCGCGATCGGCAAGGTTTGGCCGGACGCATCGGCGTGGTGCAAACAGATGGCAAGCTCATTCGCAAACCCACGGTTTATTTTCCGACGGACGGCACCAAGCCAGAGCTTCGCTTATTTGCTGTAGACCCGCGCCAACTTGAGCTGGTTGAAGCGCCACCCGCTACCGAACCCGAGCCCGAGAGTGCGCCCCGGCTCAATGATGGTGCAAACCCCACAGATCCCTCAAACCTCACCCCTGGCACGGCCGGTGGGGAGGCCTCTGCCTCTGAAGGGGGCGGCACACTATCCCAAGATGAGCTGGATAATTTTTTTGACTAGGGTGACGGCGTTCCAGACGAATCCCTAAATCGTGCTCACGGCTTGAAAAATTACTCAGCACGCTCAGAAATCACCACCATCACCTCCTTGGCACCGGCTCGGATCAGGACGCGCAGTGGCAAGCCGCCGTCCGGCACGGCGCTGGCTTCGAAGCGCTGGGTGGCGGGGTTGAAGCGGATCCAGTCCGGCAAGGGGCGGCCGTCGGCGAGTGTCACCTGGACCGCGCCGGTGCCGAGCGTGGCCCTTACTTGAGCGGGCAGGTCGAAACTGAACCCTGTGCCGGTCGTGGCCATGGCCTTGGGTACCGTCACCGCCACGATATCCACCTGCGTATTGGCGCCCTGATTGCCGGGGCCTCCGGCACCCCCGGTGCTTTCAAGCGACACCGAGACGCCGCCAGCACCTAGCTGGCTGGTCAGGTTGGTGTCGGCACCATCCACGGGTGGCGGCGGTGGCGTGGGGGCCACCGGCGGAATCACCACGGGGGTGGTCGTTGTTGATGTGGATGTCGAGCCTGTTGTCGCCGTCGGCTGCAGATTGATCACCAATGAGGGGGTTCCTCCACCCACCGGAAAGCTCAGGACGGGAGAGCCCGATGCAACGCCCGTGGAAACCTGGACAGTCCAGCCCATACTTTCGTACAGCGCCTGCGACTGCATTTCTGCGGTCGTCTTGCCGGCGCCGCCTGCGCTGGTGGCCTGGCTGGTGGTTTGTGTGTCCCAGAAACTGTTGGTAAAAACAAACGAATTTGGTGGATCGACGTTATATGCAAGCCCCATCAAACCGCCCAGATCCGTTCCCCCCGACACGGCACTTGTGGCAAAGCTATTGGAGATGGTTATGGTGTTAGTAGGGGTGAACTCAGCATAACTGCGCCCATAACCCAACAGCCCGCCCTTTTCGCTGCCGGTGCCGCCGACCGAACCCGTCGCAAAGCTATTTGAAATAGTTACGGTGTTGTAAGCACCTCCCACCAATCCACCGATGGCGGTCCCGCTGCCGCTGACCGAGCTGGCCGCATAGCTGTTGGAAATAATGGTATCCGTGTTGGCTTCGCCAACCAGACCACCAACTGCACCTGCGCCAGACACGGCACCAGTGGCATAGCTGTTCGTAATCGTGGCGTAGTCCATAGTGCCCACCAGCCCGCCAACGCCATCGCTACTACCAGTCACGACTCCTCCAGCGTAGTAGCTGTTGGAAATGGCAGCGCTATTGTCGCCCACCAGACCACCCACGTCACCATCGCCGGTCACGTTACCCGTCGCATAGCTTCGGACAATGCTGCCGCCAGACGCTTCCCCTACTAAACCACCTATGGCGTATCCCAAGGGATTATTAAGATTTCCTGTGGCGTAGCTATCGGAAATGGTGCCATTGTTCAGGTATCCCACCAAGCCGCCAATCTGATTTATCCCCTTAACAGTTGCAGCGGAGAAACTGTTGGAAATAGTTCCGTCAGAAAAATATCCCACCAGGCCGCCGACTTTCGATCCGAAGTCATCGTCTGTGATATTTCCCGTCGAATAACTGTTGGAAATAGTTCCGCTTTGGACTTCCCCCACCAAGGCGCCAGTTCCATAGCCCCCCCCGGTTATGGTCCCTGTACCCATTAAAACACCCACATTTCGAATAACGGAGCCGGTATCGATCGTGCCAAACAGACCCGCCGGGTTGTTTGAATCACTGATGGTCAGGTTGCTGACGGTGTGGCCGAGGCCGTCAAATTTCCCGGTAAATTCGATGCTGCTACCTATAGACTTAAATCCTTCTCCGGTGTTCCACCCACTGGTCGCCGATGCGTCAATGTTCGCGCCCAACACAAAGTTTCCTGCGAGCCTTCCGTCGGTGTCATAGACGCGGACAGTATCCCCATAAGCATCAATTGTTTCGCTTATCAAGGTTCCTCGAAAGTCCAGCCCTTGCAAGCTGTTGGTTGCAAGGGTCCCTTGGCTAACGGGGAGGGCCGACAACTGGTCACCCGCACTACCCAGCGCAGTGATGACCGTCCAGGTGGTGGTCGCGCCATCTGAACCCAGCTTGGTGTCAAAGTTCTGCCCCGCCTGCAGGTTGATCTTGCCCGCGAAACCCGCGCTGGTGAGACCAAAGGAGTACGTCGCCGTGTTGCCTGCAGCTACCGCCCCCTGCCCGTAGAGCAGCGCCACCTTGCCGGTGGCACCACCGGCGGTAATGGTCTGGTTAATGTTGATGTTGCGAAAAGCGTTAAGCGTGAGGGTGGTATTCGCATTCCAGCTCACGGCATCATTCACATGAATGTCACCATTGGTACCCGTGGTGCCTACCAGATTGGTGGCTGTGCCGGTGGGTGCGGTGGCGGTTTCGATCTGAATGCTGTTGCTGGCGAGTAAGGTGCCGAGCGCCGCACCGGTGATGTTGCCACCCGTGGCCGTCACGGTGAAGTCAAGGGGGTCGATCAACCATGTGCCGGTGCGGCCATTGGCCGCCGCCGTGGTGATCTGCGCACCGTCCAGGATGCGCACATTGGACGCGCTGGTCTCGATAAAGCCGCCATCGCCCCCCAGATCGCCACCGCGCGCGCTGATGCTGCCGCTCACATCGGTGCGGCTGTCGGGGTTGGCGAGGCTGGCAAGCAAAATCGCCGTCCCGCCAGCGCCGACTTTTCCGGGCGCGGCATCGACGTTGATGCTGCCGGTGTGGCTGATGCTGTCGCTGGCGTCGAGCAGAATACGCCCGCCGTCATTGACAAGGCCGGTGGCTTCGAGACGGCCGCTGTTGTTGATGACCCCGCCCTGCAGGCGGCTCATGGCCTGCGCCGAGAGAATGATCAATCCGCCGGGGGCGAGCACGGCGTTTTTGTTCTCCACCAGCGCGGCGATCTGGCTCTGGGTGGCGGTGATGCCGGCCAGCGTGCCGTTGTCGGCAAAGTTGAGCGTTATGGCTTCGCCCGAGGCCAGTACTACGGTGCCGGCTTCGGCAATGATCACGCCTTCGTTGCGCACTTCCGGAGCCAGTAAGGCGATGTAGCCGCCAAGGGCCGCCTTCAATTCGCCTTCGTTGATGACGCTGCCGGTCGCTCCGTTGCGCTCAAACGTGGTGCGGCCGGCCATGAAGTCATCTACGCCGATGCGGTGCGTGGTGGCGACAAGGCCGCCGACATCCACACTGGAGCCGGGGGCAAAGAACACGCCATTGGGGTTGGTGAGGAAGACTTGTCCCGGCGCGGTGATGCGGCCAAAGATCTGGCTGGGGTTGCTGTCGAGCACGCGGTTGAGCGTGACGCTGCTGCTGGAAGGCTGGTTGAAGTTGACTTGTGCGGCGCTGCCAACGTTGAAGGTGGCCCAGTCAATGGCGGCGCGGGTGGTGGTCTGATTGATGGTCATCACCGCCGAGCTTTGTGTGATGGTCGCGGTGCCGGCGACGACGTTGCCGCCGGTGGGCAACTGACTGCTGGTGACTTGCGCCGAGGTCAGCGCTGGTGAAAATAAGCCTATGACGGTGAGGCTGGCGACAAGGGCCTTCAGGGGGGGAAGGCTGATGCTGGCGCGGGCATTTATGTGGTCAGTCTGGGCAAAGTTTTTGTACATAGGTTCTCTTTATTCGTTGCGCTCGGAAACAATCACCAGAATTTCCCGCACGGCGGTGCTGATGCGCACGCGCAGCGGCAGGCCCCGGTCGGGCACGGCCGTTGCTGTGAAGCTCACTGTGGCTGGGTCAAAGCTAATCCAGCCAGGCAGTGCGCCGCCATCCGCCAGTGAGGCGGCGACTTCTCCGTTGCCGAGCGAAGCGCGGATCTGGGCGGGCAATTCGAAACGGAAGCCAGTGCCGGAGGTGGTCATCGACCTCGGCACCAGAACCGTGACGACTTCGGTCAGGGCGCTCTGGTTAGTGCTTCCATCGGCCTGGCTGTTGTCGAGCGATATCGAGATGCCGCTGGCACCCGCCGCGCCGGCGCCGGCACCGCCATCGTCAGTACTGCTGTTGCCGTCAACGAGTCCGCCGGAAGACGGCACGATCAGAACGACTGGGGTGGTGGAAATCACGGGCGGGAGAATGGTCGGCGTGGTCGGTGTGCTGGCAGCCTGCGTGATGGTCAGCGTGCCGTTGGTATAGGCAAGTGCATAGCCAAGGCCGTTGCTCAAGCCGCCGGGGGTAATGACGTAGGTGCCCGCGTTGGTTGCTCCCTGGCTGGTGCCACTGTAGGCCACGGCGCCGCTGAGTACACTGGTGGTTTCGCTGTTCACAAAGCCGCTGTAGTTCACGCCGTTCCCGCCGGTATAGGCCAGTCCATCATACGTTTTTGACGCTGCCGCCGCCGTCACTGTCACAGTCGGCTGCTCGCGATATACAGCAAAGGTTCCAGCGCCTAGCGCCGTGGTGTAGTTGGCCGCAAATTCATCGCTGTTGTAGCGATAGTTACCCGCACTTGCGAGTGCGGCAAGGCCGGTGCTGCCTGCTACCGAACCCGTCATGAGTGTGGAACGTCCACCCGCTCCAGTGGTGACGGTGGGCGAGCCAGTAACCACGAGGTTGCCGCCGGTCGATGTGCCCGCTGCTGTGTTTTTACCCGCATTGAGGATGATGGCACCGGTCGATGTGTCGGTGGTGCTGATATTCTCGGAGACGGTCAGGTCGCCGGTCAGGGTGGCGATGCTCACCGGCCCGGTGGCCGTGATCCCGGTCGGATTCACCGTGCCGATGGTCAGCGCATTGCTATCCACATAGGTGAGTGCCCCGGTGCCGCTGCTGGCCAGCGTGCCAACGTTGTTGGTGGTCGCATCCAGTGTGACGGACGATGCGTTCAGCAAGGCCAGACTGCCGGCGGTGATGGTGCCACTGCCGGTGTCGGTGATGGTGCCGGTGGAATTCAGCGTTAAGGTATTGCTGCCTGCGTTGAGCAGGCCGGTGAGTTCGATGCCGCCACCGCCCAGCGCCTCAATTGAGAGGTTGCCGCTAGTGGTCATATTTCCCAGCGTAATGGAATTGGCATCCTTGATAGACACGGCTGCACCTGATACCACGCTCACCGCGCCAGTGAAGTTGTTGGTGGCCGTATCGAGGGTGATGTTGTTGGCACCCGCTGTAATGCCCGTGGTGCCGGTCACAGCCAGCGCGCCAGTTTGTGTCAGTGCGCCACCGCTCTGCAGCGTCAGGTTACCGCTGACGTTTGAAGCCCCCAGCACCAGCGCATTGGTATCGCGCAGGCTGACGTCATTACCGGAAACCACGCTCACTGCGCCAGTGAAGTTGTTGGTCGCCGTATCGAGGGTGATGTTGTTGGCACCTGCCGTGATGCCCGTGGTGCCGGTAACTGCCAGAGCGCCAGTTTGTGTCAGCGTGCCACCGCTCTGCAGGGTCAGGTTGCCGCTGACGGT
>CAJASG010000353.1 GCA_903944555.1 uncultured beta proteobacterium | reverse complement strand
TTCAGCGCCGAGCCCATGCTCTACCAGGGCCCGAAGTTTGATGTGCTGGGGCGCATGGCGCCTACGCTGACAGATCCGGGCAGGGTTTGCCATTTCAGCAACTTTGACTCGGCCCACGGTGGTACCCACCCCTCGCTGGAAGCGATTTTGTTTTCCACCCCGATTACGCCGCTCACGCTGGGTGATGTCGGGCGCAAACCGATTCCCTGGGCGATTCCAAAAGTCGTGAAAGATGCCGGTTACCAGACCCTGTTTGTCACCTCGGTGCGCTCGGGCTGGCGCGACCTCAACCGGGTGCTCATGGCGCAGGGTTTTGACGAGGTGGTGGACGCCAACACCCTCAAAGCCGCCTACCCCGAGGCCACTTTGGGCATCTGGGGCGTGTGGGACAGCTATGTGTTCAAGTACCTGCAAAAGCGCTTGGCCGCGCAGCCTGCGGACAAGCCGATTTTTGTCTTCGTGCTGACCTCCACCAACCACCCGCCCTACGACCTGCCGGCCGACTACCAACGGGTGCCGCGCGACATGTCCTTGTGGCGTGGCGAGACCAGTTCCGAGACCTTGTTGCCCAACCTCGACTCCTACCACTACGCGGCCGACTTGTTGGGCGGTTTTGTGCAAGAGGTGCAGCGCAGCCCGCTCAGCGCCAACACCATCATGGCCGCTACCGGGGACCACAATGTGCGCTCCTTTGGGGTCTACGCTGACGCCCAGCGCCGCTACCTGATGCGCCAGGTGCCCTTCGTGATTTGGGGCGAGGGCCTGGCCTGTGGCAAACAGCAGGCACTGCCCGCCAGCCACCGTGACATGTTCAGCACCCTGCTGCCACTGGCGGGCATTGGCGGACCCTATATCAACACTGGGCGCGACCTGCTGCGTCCGCTGACCGACCAGCCGGACCCGATGAATGCTCCGCGCGCCATGTTTTTTACCGGCGAAGCACGCAACGCGCAAGGCCTGTGGCAACTGGGTAACAAAGACTCGTTTGCCTGCAGTTCTGCGCAAACCTCTACGCCGGACTGCCGGTTTAACGCGCTCGATGACCAGCAGGAGCGTGCGCGCTACGCACTGCTGGACTGGAATGTACGCATCTCACTTAAAAAGTAGGACTCTCAATGTCATCCAAACTCAGCGATCTTTTCACCCACAATCGCGCCTGGGCCGCGGAGATGGAGCGCGACCGCCCCGGCTTCTTCACCAGCCTGAAAAGCCAGCAGAACCCCAAGTACATGTGGATCGGCTGCTCCGACAGTCGGGTGCCAGCCAACCAGATCACCGGGCTGGAGCCGGGTGAGGTGTTTGTGCACCGCAATGTCGCCAATGTGGTGGTGCCCACCGATCTGAATTGCCTGTCCACCATCCAATTTGCGGTGGACCAGCTCAAGGTGGAGCATCTGATGGTGGTTGGCCACTATGGTTGCGGTGGTGTAAACGCCGCGCTAAACAATATTCGCGTGGGTTTGGCTGACAACTGGTTGCGCCATATCAAGGACGTGCGCGACCGGCATGCGGCGCTGCTGGACGCCGCACCGGCGGCGGCTCGCCTGGATGTGCTGTGCGAGCTCAATGTCATCGAACAGGTGATGAATGTGGCGCAGACCACCGTGTTGCAGGATGCGTGGGCGCGCGGGCAGCGCGTGGCCTTGCACGGGTGGGTTTACGGCCTGAAAGACGGCTTGTTGCAGGATTTGCACATCACGCTCGATGGCGTTGGCGGCATGGAATCCTTGTACCGCGCTGCCATCGCCGGGGTGTCGGGCGCCCGGCGTTAGATGTTGCTGGTTTTCTAGTCGCTCCAAATTCAAAGACAGATCATGTTCCCCACCCGCCTGGACTCCACGTTGGCGTACGACATCGCTAAAGCGATGATGGACGGTTTCAATCGCCACTACCGGTTGTTTCGCACCGAGTCGGCGCGTGCCAAACACCGGTTTGAGACGGCCGACTGGCACGGCCAGCAGCGCGCCCAGCGCGAGCGGATTGAGTTTTATGACCTGCGGGTCAAGGAATGCTCTAACCGGCTGGAACGTGAATTCAAGGCGGGCGAGCAGCCCATGGACATCTGGCAGCAAATCAAGCTGCACTACATCGGCTTGTTGGTGAACCACCATCAGCCCGAGCTGGCGGAGACCTTCTTCAACTCGGTCACCACCAAAATCCTGCACCGCAGCTATTTTCAGAACGACTTTATCTTCGTGCGCCCGGCGGTCAGCACCGAGTACATCGAAAACGACGAGTCCGAAACCCGTCCCACCTACCACTGCTACTACCCCACACGCGACACCATGCAGCAGGTGCTGGTGCAAATGGTGCAGGACTTTGACTTGCGCCTGGCCTTTGCCCACCTGGAGCGCGATGCCGGTCTGATTACCGCCGCCATGGCCGAGCGCCTGGGCGATGCCAAGCTGCGCGCCAACTTCCAGATCCAGGTGCTTACGGGCCTATTTTTTCGCAACAAGGGCTGCTACATCGTCGGCAAGCTGATCAACGGCTTCAACGAGTTCCCGTTTGCGCTGCCAGTGCTGCACAACAAAGCGGGCAAGCTGGTAATTGATGCGGCGCTGTTTGGTGACGATGACCTGCTGATGCTGTTCAGCTTCGCCCGCGCCTACTTCATGGTGGACATGGAGATTCCGTCGGCCTACGTGCAGTTTTTGCGCAGCATGATGCCGCGCAAGCCGCGCAACGAGATCTACAACGCGCTGGGGCTGGCCAAGCAGGGCAAGACGCTGTTTTACCGCGACTTTCTGCACCACCTACGCCACTCCAGCGACAAGTTCCGCATCGCCCCCGGTATCAAGGGCATGGTCATGCTGGTGTTTGATCTGCCGTCCTTCCCCTACGTGTTCAAGGTCATCAAGGACTATTACCCACCGCAAAAGGAAACCACCCGCGAGCAAATCAAGGGCAAGTACTT
>CAJASG010000352.1 GCA_903944555.1 uncultured beta proteobacterium | reverse complement strand
GGCGCCTATCCGGGGGTCACTGTTTTGCCTTGGGCCCAGTCGCAGCAGGCCGAAACATTGGCCCATTTGCCCATAGCGGATGTCTGGCTGGAGACCTTTGGCTGCGACATTGCTCCTGAATTCATAGCTGCTTGCGCACACTCCATAAGGTCTAGAGGCCTAAATGGCACTAAAAATCCCGTCTGGATCAACCTGGAGTACCTGACCGCTGAAGGCTTCGCCGAACGCACCCACACCCTGCCCTCACCTGTCATGCGCGGCCCAGCGGCGGGCTGGACCAAATATTTCTTTTACCCCGGCTTCACCCACGGCACGGGTGGCCTGCTGCGCGAGCTGGACCTCGCCTCGCGGCAGGCCCGCTTTGACCGAACCGCTTGGCTGGCGCAAAACGACATCGCCTGGACGGGCGAGCGACTGGTCTCGCTGTTTTGTTACGAGCCGCCCGCACTGGGCGACTTTTTGCAACAACTGCAAAGCGACCCCACCCCTACCCGACTGCTGGTTACCCACGGTCGGGCCACTGCTGCCGTCCAATTTTTGGAAGAAAAAGGGCTGCGAGCCCCGTCAGATGTGCGTGGGCAGCTATCAATTTCATACCTGCCGCCATTGACCCAAGTGGACTATGACCATTTGCTGTGGGCCTGCGACTTCAATTGCGTGCGGGGCGAAGACTCGCTGGTGCGCGCTATCTGGGCTGGCAAACCTTTTGTTTGGCACATCTACCCGCAAGACGATGCGGCGCACCACGCCAAGCTGAATGCCTTTTTAGACATGCTGGGCGCAGATGCCGCGCTGCGCCAGTTCCAGCATAGGTGGAACAGCATGCCAGGAGCCCCTGACACCACCGAGCTGCCCACGATAGACCTTGACGCATGGCAAGCAATCGTCGAATCCACGCGAAAACGCCTGCTCCAGATGGATGATTTGGCCACCCAGCTTGTCGCGTTCGTGCTGAAAAAACGTTAAAATGCGAGGCTTTGCTGAATTTGCCGTGAATCACACGGGCGAATCATGCCCCGCCGCAGTTTGCGGCCTAACCACGCTGGCCACGCAACAAAGCGCAGGCCAACAGCAACCACTGCTACGCAAACCTTATGAAAATCGCCCAAGAAATCCGTGCCGGTAACGTCATCATGCACGGCAAAGACCCCATGGTCGTGCTGAAAACCGAATACGCGCGCGGCGGCCGCGGTGCCGCTACCGTGCGCATGAAGCTCAAGAGCCTGATCGCCAACTTCGGCACCGAAGTGGTGTTCCGTGCCGACGACAAGCTCGACCAAGTCATTCTGGACAAAAAAGACTGCACCTACTCCTACTTTGCTGACCCGATGTATGTCTGCATGGACGAAGAGTTCAACCAGTACGAAGTCGAAGCCGAGAACATGGGTGACTCCCTGAACTACCTCGAAGACGGCATGACCGTTGAAGTGGTGTTCTATGACGGCAAGGCCATCTCGGTCGAATTGCCCACCAGCGTGGTGCGCGAAATCACCTGGACCGAGCCAGCCGTCAAAGGCG
>CAJASG010000351.1 GCA_903944555.1 uncultured beta proteobacterium | reverse complement strand
GCGACGTGGCGTGCAAATTCGATGGTGGCGACTTGCATACCCAGGCAAATGCCCAAGTAGGGCACTTTGCTTTCGCGGGCGAAGCGCGCCGCGCTGATCTTGCCTTCCACGCCCCGTTTGCCAAAGCCGCCTGGCACCAGTACCGCGTCGTACTTGGCGAGTTGCGCCACGTTGTCTTCGGTGATGGTTTCGGAGTCGATGTAGCCGATCTTCACTTTGGCATGGTTCTTCATGCCTGCGTGGCGCAGCGCTTCGTTGAGCGATTTGTAGCTGTCGGACAGGTCCACATATTTGCCGACCATGGCAATGCTGACCTCGCCCTGTGGGTGTTCGGTTTCATAGACCAGATCGTCCCAGCGCTTGAGATTGGCAGGTGGCGTATTCAGACGCAGCTTATCGCAAATCAGACCATCCAGGCCCTGCTCATGCAGCATGCGGGGCACTTTGTAGATGGTGTCCACATCCCACATGGAGATAACGCCCCACTCGGGGACGTTGGAGAATAGCGAAATTTTGGAGCGTTCTTCCTGGGGGATGGGGCGGTCGGCACGGCACAGCAAAGCGTCGGCTTGAATACCGATTTCCCGCAGTTGCTTGGCGGTGTGCTGGGTCGGCTTGGTCTTGAGTTCACCGGCCGCCGCAATCCACGGCACATAGCTCAGGTGGACAAAAGCGGTGTTGTTGGGGCCGAGCTTGAGACTCATCTGGCGTACTGCCTCGAGGAAGGGCAGTGACTCGATGTCGCCCACAGTGCCACCAATTTCAACAATAGCTACGTCTACGGCATCCGACTCACCAAAACGGGCGCCGCGTTTGATGAACTCCTGAATTTCGTTGGTGACGTGGGGGATGACCTGCACGGTCTTGCCCAGGTAGTCTCCACGGCGCTCTTTGTCGAGCACGCTCTTATAGATCTGGCCCGTGGTGAAATTGTTGGCTTTGCGCATGCGTGTTTCCACGAAGCGCTCATAGTGGCCCAAGTCGAGATCAGTTTCTGCGCCATCGTCGGTGACGAACACCTCACCGTGTTGCAACGGCGACATGGTCCCCGGATCTACGTTGAGATAGGGGTCGAGCTTGATTAAAGTGACTGTGAGGCCCCGCGATTCCAAAATCGCAGCTAAGGAGGCTGAGGCGATTCCCTTTCCAAGGGAAGACACCACACCGCCGGTGACGAAGACAAATTTGGTCATATCCGGGCGAACTTGTAGGTTCGATGAGGTGGTAAAGCGAGATTATAGGCGTCTGCTACATTGCGGCCATCGTGGTTGAAAAATTTGGCAGGAACTCATGGATTTAAGCGGCAAACACATTGTTTTGGGACTCACCGGGGGGATCGCCTGTTACAAGGCGGCTGAGTTGTGTCGGGCGCTGGTCAAGGAGGGCGCAACGGTACAGGTTGTCATGACCGAGGCGGCAGGTCAGTTCATCACCCCTGTGACCATGCAAGCCTTGAGCAACCGGCCTGTGTACGACTCGCAGTGGGACGCCCGCGAGGACAACAATATGGCGCACATCATCCTCAGCCGCGAAGCCGATGCGATCCTGATTGCGCCCTGCAGTGCCGACTTCATGGCCAAACTGCTGCACGGCAGGGCGGATGACCTGCTCAGCTTGATGTGCCTGGCACGCCCCATTGACAAAGTGCCTCTGCTGATTGCCCCTGCCATGAACCGCGAAATGTGGGCGCACCCGGCCACACAGCGTAATCTGGCGCAACTCCAAGTAGACGGCAGTGTCATCTTGGGTGTTGGCGTCGGGGATCAGGCCTGCGGCGAGACCGGCGATGGTCGCATGCTAGAGCCGCTGGAATTGCTGCAGGACGTCATCGCCTTTTTTCAACCCAAGGTGCTGGCAGGCCAGCACGTGCTGGTGACCGCGGGCCCGACCTTTGAGGCCATAGACCCGGTGCGGGGGATCACCAATTTATCCAGCGGGAAAATGGGTTTTGCCATTGCCCGGGCGGCCCAAGAAGCCGGAGCCACCGTGACACTGGTGGCCGGGCCGGTGAGCCTGCCTACCCCCAGGGGGGTGACGCGGATTGATGTGAAATCAGCATCAAATATGCTTCAAACCGCCGTGGAGTGTGCGCAGAAAGCTAGCATATTCATAGCAACAGCCGCCGTGGCCGACTGGCGTCCAGCCCAGGAGTCCGACCAAAAAATTAAAAAAGACGGCTCGGGCCAAACGCCGCAGCTGTCCTTCGTGGAGAACGCCGATATTTTGGCCACCGTGGCGCAATCGGCCCGCGCGCGAAGTGGCGCCTTGTTCTGTGTCGGCTTTGCCGCCGAGAGCCACGATTTACTGGCCCATGCCACGGCCAAACGCATTCGCAAGGGCGTGCCTTTGTTGGTGGGTAACATAGGCCCAGCTACCTTTGGCAAGGACGACAACGCACTGTTGCTGGTGGACGCGGCGGGCGCTTCGGAGATGCCACGCAACAGCAAGTTGGTCCTGGCCCGCCAATTGGTGGCAGAAATTGCGGCCCGTCTTCCGACTCCCTTACATTGAAAATTCAAATAATGAAAATTGACGTCAAGATCATCGACAGCCGTATTGCTGAGCAATTTCCCACCTACGCGACTCCCGGCAGTGCCGGGCTGGATTTACGGGCCTGTCTGGATGCGCCATTGACCTTGGCACCCAATGCCTGGCAACTGGTACCCACCGGCATGGCCATTTACCTAGAAGACCCGGCCTATGCGGCGTTGATCCTGCCGCGTTCTGGGCTAGGCCACAAACATGGCATCGTGCTGGGCAATCTGGTGGGGTTGATTGACAGCGATTACCAGGGGCAACTGATGGTCAGCGCCTGGAATCGCAGCTCCACGGAATTCACCATCCAGCCGATGGAGCGCATTGCGCAGCTGGTGATCGTGCCGGTGGTGCAGGCCCAATTCAATGTTGTGACCGAGTTCCCCGCTTCGCACCGTGGCGAAGGGGGTTATGGCTCCACTGGCAAGGGATAAGACCTTGCCGTTTTAGTGCAAGGTGTCGTTGCCGTCTGCGGCGGCGTGAACGGGCTGAATTCTGAAAAAACCACTACCGGTCGATCCTTGGTCTATTTCATCATCGGTTGCCTCACGCACCGATTCCACGGTCATACTGATGCGAATGGCTATGCCCGCCAGGGGATGGTTGCCGTCCAGAACAACATGTTCTGGGTAGATGTCGGTAACGGCATACAGCGCCTCTTTGGGGGCACTGGGGTTGCAGCCTGCTGGCAGCGACGAGCCTTCAAAGATTTGCCCTTCTTCCAGTTCCTTGGGAAACAGGTGGCGGGGTTCCAGAAATAACAATTGGTCATTGAAGTCGCCAAAGGCCTGCTCGGGTTCAATTTGCAGGTCGACTTTGGCACCCGCGGCGTAGCCTAGCAGGGCTTCTTCAATGGCTGGCAGCAGGTCTTTGCCACCCATTAAAAATTCCACTGGCTCGTCCAGTACGTCCAATTCTTCGCCCAAAGTATCTTTTAGCGTCCAGGTCAGGGCTACCACGCATTGTTGAGAGATTTCCATAGGCGAGAATTGTCGCAGTTTGAATTGTGTTTTGCCCACTCCTGATTGGAAATACCCCTATGAATGTCAATGCCCCCCTGGAATTGTTGGGTGGACTGTCGCCCAGCACCTTTATGCAGCGCCATTGGCAAAAGAAGCCTTTGGTGATTCGCCAGGCCATTCCCGGCTTTCAGCCGCCGGTGGGACGGGCTGATCTGCTGGATTTGGCGGCGCAGTCCGAGGTGCAATCCCGGCTGATTGTTCAGGCGGACCCCGTTGCTGCCCGTGACTGGAAGTTTCGGCATGGGCCTTTTCAGCGCCGGGCCATTCCGCCTTTCAAGCAGTCGGGCTGGACGCTGCTGGTGCAGGGCGTCGACTTGCATGACGAGCGTGTGCATGCCTTGATGAACCAGTTTCGTTTCGTGCCGGATGCCCGACTGGATGATGTGATGATTAGCTACGCCTCTGACGGCGGAGGTGTGGGACCGCATTTCGACAGTTACGACGTCTTTTTGCTGCAAGCGGTGGGGCAACGGCGCTGGCGTATTGGCCGCCAGAAAGACCTGAGCCTGCAGCCGGACATGCCGCTCAAAATTTTGGCGAATTTCGAGCCCGAGCAGGAGTTTGTGCTTAATCCGGGCGACATGCTGTACCTTCCGCCACGTTATGCCCATGACGGTATTGCGCAGGGCGAGTGCATGACCTACTCCATTGGCTTTCGATCGCCAAGTGCCGGTGAACTGGCCCGCGAAATCCTGCAAGGTTTGTCCGAGGATGCTGCGGATGAGGTTGGTGATGCGCTGTACCGCGACCCCAAGCAGCCCGCGGTGGAGCATTGCGGGGAAATTCCGGAAGGCCTCTACGATTTCGCCCGTGAGGCACTGGAAGAGGCGCTGCGTGACCCACTGGCCTTGCGCCGCGTGTTAGGCGAGTACCTGAGTGAGCCCAAGGCCGATGTGTGGTTTGAAGGGGGCAACCCCGCAGCGCTGAATGGCCGGTTGGCGTTGGACCGGCGCACCCGCATGGTGTACGACCGACACCACGTTTTCATCAACGGAGAGAGCTTTTTAGCCGCCGGGCGCGACGCCCAACTTATACATCTGCTGGCCGATCAGCGCTATTTGGGAGCGTCGGATGTCAAACGACTGAGTTCTGCAGCGCGCACTTTGCTGTCGGACTGGTGTGAAGCCGGATGGTTGTATGCCGACCATTGATTCTCCTGCCTCGGACTCTGGCAAGTTACTCGAAGGTTCTTTTACCGGCACTGCAGAGTTTGCCCAGTTGGTGCGGGATGCACTGGCCCACGCGGCCCGCGAGGGTTGGTCGGAAATGGTGTGGAGCGATGCCAACTTTGAGGATTGGCCATTGCGCGAGAAGGCGGTTATCGATTCCTTGAATGCTTGGTCCCGCAGGGGGCGCAAGCTGTTGCTGTTGGCCAAGACCTTTGATTCGATGCAGCGCTACCAGGCGCGCATGGTGACCTGGCGCACCACCTGGGACCATATCGTTGAATGTCGGGTTTGTAAAACCATCGACGCGGCAGACTTTCCCAGTGCGCTTTGGAGTCCCCATTGGGTGATGCGTCGCCTTGACTTGGCCCGCAGCACTGGTATTGCCGGGTCTGAACCCCAGCGTAGAGTGCTTCTGCGGGAGGAGCTTGAAGAGTGCAAGCGCCAAAGTAGCCCGGGTTTTTCAGCGACGATTTTGGGCCTTTGAACAACACTTAGAGGGTTTACCCCAGCCAAGGGGACTTGTCCTTGTATAATCCAAGGCGCTGGCAAAAAGAGATCGAATGCTTTTTGCCGGAGTCCTGGCAGCTTGCTGCTTCGACAATTTCCGGAAATTGTTTCGTTAACTCACTTTAGTTTTAAAAAATGAACAAATCACTCGTTTTGGCAGCTGTTATTGCTGCTGCTGCCCTGGCTGCTTGCGGTAAGAAAGAAGAAGTTGCTGCTCCCGTAGCTGCTCCTGCTGCAGCAGCTCCTGCTGCTGAAGCAGCTCCTGCTGCACCAGCAGCTCCTGCTGCACCAGCAGCTCCTGCTGCTGAAGCAGCTCCAGCCGCTGCAGCTCCTGCTGCACCAGCTGCTGCTGAGCCAGCTAAGAAGTAATTTACTTCTGGCGAAAAAAAACCACCGAAAGGTGGTTTTTTTTCGCCTGCATGTCGCCATGTGACCGGGGCAAAGCCCCGAACCTGTTACTTGATGTCGTCGGCAAGGACCTTAACGATGCGTTGCGCGCTGTCGGATGTTTCAGGTGCGCCCTTGATATCCAGTACCGAGACGGTGGTGATATCTCCCTGACTCTGTACGGCGATTTGGAATTTCGTCGCTTCAATCGTTTTTCCGGAGCCACTGAACAGCTTGCTGAAAAAGCCCGGTTCTGAGTTTTCGGCGTTGGGGGCGACATACCGAACAAAGTAAATACCCTGTTTGCGATCCCGATCCTCGACGGTAAAGCCGGTACGGTCCAGCGCCAGTCCTACACGGCGCCATGCACGGTCAAACCCTTCTTCCAGCAGCAGTACGGGCTGGCCGTTCGCGGTGGATACCGATGCATTTGATTTTGCAACGCTGCCGGCAACCAGTGACTTGGCCTGCTCAGCGCTCACGCCGAGTTTCACCATGAGTCGACGCAGGAACTCCGCCTCCAACTCGGGGTCGGCGGGGCGGGGTTGCCAAACGGTCTGGTCTTTTTTCTCGGTGGTATACACCTCAATCATTCCCCGGTGGCTGATGAAGATCTCGGTGCCTCCGTTGGCATCGCGCTCCAG
>CAJASG010000350.1 GCA_903944555.1 uncultured beta proteobacterium | reverse complement strand
TGACGCCGTCAAAGTCCACGTCGCCGCACAGCTTGCCTTCGTCGTTGCGGTTCATGCCCACGTCAATCACCACGGCGCCGGGTTTGACCATGTCCGCGGTGAGTACGTTGCGCTTGCCCACGGCAGCGACGATCACGTCGGCCTGCAGGGTCATGGCTTTCAGATCGGCCGTGGCACTGTGGCAGATGGTGACGGTGGCGTTTTGCTGCAACAACATCAGCGCCATGGGCTTGCCCACGATGTTGGAGCGGCCAATCACCACGGCGTGTTTGCCGCGCAGCTGGTAGCCAATGGATTCGAGCATCTTCATGCAGCCATAGGGCGTGCAGGGCCAAAAGCCGGGCTGACCCACCATGAGGGCACCGGCGCTGGCGACGTGAAAACCGTCCACATCCTTGGCGGGCGAGATGGCTTCAATCACCTTCTGTGCATCAATGTGCGCTGGCAGGGGCAATTGCACCAGGATGCCGTGGATGCTGTCGTCGGTGTTCAGGGTGTCGATGCGCGCCAGCAGCTCGGCCTCGGTCATGGTGGCAGGGTACTGCTCCAGCACGGAGTGCAGCCCACTATCAACGCAGGCCTTGACCTTGTTGCGCACATACACCAGGGCGGCCGGGTTTTCACCCACCAGCACCACGGCCAGGCCGGGTGTCAGGCCACGCGCGCGCAGGGCTGCGGTACGGCGGGTGACGTCAGCACGGAGTTGGGCGGACAGGGTGTTTCCGTTGATGATCTGGGCGGTGGGGGCGAGGGTCATGGTTTGTGTTTTTCCAATTAGAAACGCCCGCAAATCGAGACAGAGCGGGCGTAATAAGCTATTAAATCGATAGCGGTAAAGTTCGCATATTAGACCTTGGGCGCGTTTTGTCCCAAGGCGATTTTCAACAAGTCGGCCACCGTATTGGCGCTGAGTTTTTCCATGATGTTGGCGCGGTGCGCTTCCACCGTTTTGATGCTGATGGCGAGGTCATCGGCGATTTGTTTATTCAGTCGCCCGGCCACAATGCGCTCCAGCACCTGGGACTCGCGCAGGGTGAGCTTTGCCAGCAAGGCTTCACGGCTGGTGGCCAGCTGGAAGTCGGCAAACGAGTCTTTGGCCTGTTCCAGCATGCGCTCGACCAGGGTTGCCAATTGGTCTTCCTTGAACGGCTTCTGGATGAAGTCCATGGCCCCTTTTTTCATGGTGTCTACCGCCATAGGCACATCGCCATGGCCGGTGATGAACACGATGGGCAGGGGGGAGCGGATCTCGATCAAACGGTTTTGCAGCTCCAGCCCGGTCATCCCACCCATGCGGATGTCCACAATCAGGCAAGCCACTTCGCGCGCATCGTAGCGGCTCAAAAACGACTCGGCGGAGTCAAAGCAGCGCACCCGGTAGTCCTTGCCTTCGAGCAACCATTGCAGCGAGTCGCGCACCGCCTCGTCATCATCCACAACGTAGATCGTGCCTTTTTTGGGAATCAAGCTCATTAAATGGTCCAGTTTTTACTTGCTCTTGCGCGCCAGTCTTGATGACTCGGCGGTGGCTTCAGACAGGGGAATCCAGAACGAAAACCGGCACCCCGTCACATCCGCACCATTGTAGATGTTCTCCGCTGTCATGCGCCCCAGGTGGGATTCGACGATGGAGCGGCACAAACTCAGGCCAATGCCCATGCCATCGGCCTTGGTGGAGTAGAACGCTTCGTACAGGCGGGCCATCACCTCGGGGGCCAATCCCTTGCCCGTGTCCTGCACCGAAAACTCCACCACTTCCTTGTCATCAATCCGCTTGGGCACCACGCGCAATTCCACGATGCGTTCAGAGGTTTGACGCAGTGCCATGTCGATCGACTCGGCCGCGTTGCGCAAGAGGTTGACCAGTACCTGTTCAATCAAAATGGGGTCCACCAACAGCATGGGGAGGCGCGCCGCCACATAGTGGTTGAGTCGCACATTGAACCTGCGTAACTCCAGCTCCGCCAGTTCAACCGCCTCCGCAACCATGAGCCCGACTTCCGCCTGCGTGCGGTTGGGTTCGCTGCGCTTCACGAATGAGCGAATGCGCTGAATGATTTGCCCGGCACGGTGGGCCTGTTTGGCGGTTTTTTCCAGCGCGCCCAGCAAGTCCTCTTCAGAAATCTGGTGGGCCTTGATGCGCGACACCATGCCGTTGCAATAGTTGTTGATCGCGGTGAGTGGCTGGTTGAGTTCGTGGGCCACACTGGAGGCCATTTCGCCCATGGTGATCAGGCGGCTCGCGGTTTGCGCGCGCTCCGCCTGGGTTGCCGCTTGTTCTTCGGCCAGGCGGCGGGTGGTGATGTCGGTGGCAATCACCATTTGCGCCAGGCGACCGTCCACCCAGCTCAAATAGCGGGTGCGCACCTCCAACCATTTGCCCAAGGTGGTGATGAAAATCTCGGCGCTTTCGGAGTCGGTGTCAGGAAACGCGGTGGTAGGCAGCCCGGCAAAGGAGTCGACGCTGTCGTGCGATTCGTCATTGGTCGGGCTGGGGGGGACCCCCGCCTCGGCCACCAGTTGCAGGTGTCCGTCGGCCTGTGTGCCAAACCACTGGCGGTACAGTTTGTTGGCAAACAGCATTTCGTCACTGCCCAGCGGTGCGACCGAGATGGAGGCGTCCAGCGCCTCCAGCACGGTGGTGAACCGTTGGTGCGATTGGGTCAGCTGTTCCCGAACCCGGTTGGGCTCGGTGATGTCCGTCATCGAGGTCATCCACCCGGTTTGTGTGCCAAGCGCATCAATCAAAGGTGATACGTAGAGGCGGGCGTCAAACAGCACGTTGTCCCGGCGCCGCACGCGTACCTGGAAACCCCCGGGCGTGGTCTTGCCGCTCAACTCGTCTTCCAGCCGCGAGGCCAGTTGCTCCCGGTCGGTTTCGGGCCAATACGGAAATGGCGCCGTGCGCCCGACCAGGTCAGACTCCGTCCACCCCGTCATCTGGCAAAAGGCTGCGTTGACATAGGTGATGCGCCCCTGTAAGTCCATCGCGCGCATGCCGGTCAGCATGGAGTTTTCCATGGCGCGGCGAAAGTTGGTCTCAGACAGCAAGGCTTGCTGGGCTTGCATGCGCTTGCGGGTGTGGCGCCAGTTGGCAATCAGCATCCAGGCCGTCATCACGCTGAGTGCCGTGACCAGCCAAAACAGGCCGCTTCCAATCACCCCCAAGGAGGCGCGGTAAGCCTGTGCCCGAATCACCAGACCATTGCCCACTGGCGAGACTGGCATGGCGTACTCGTTGGGCGGAGTGGCCCACGGCAGCAGCTTGCTGACCACCTTTTTAATGGGGATATAGGAGCCTGCCAGCAGCTTGCCATTGGCGTCGAGCAAAGACACGGCGTACCGCGCGGAGACCTCTGAGGGCACACCGTAGCGGTACAGGCCGTCGACCGAGTATTCCGCCAGCAACACGCCAGCAAACCGCCCGCGCTCGGTCAATGGAATGTGCATTTGCAGCAGAGGCTCCTGTTCGTTCGACCAGATGCGTTGCAGGTACACGGTTTGGTTCAGGTCACGGGCCTGGGTGAAGCCGAGTTCGGTGTCCTCATGCTTGAGCACGCTGCCAGCCAGCGTCGGCTGGCCCATGGTCACATCCGTGGACCCCAGGCTGGACTTGACGCGGCGGCGCTCATCGATCCACGCCACACCCTGCAATTCCGGGTACTGGTTGAGCATCGACACAGTGCGCGCTTTGAATTCGGTGGCGTCTAGCTCCCCGTTGGAGACCTCGCGTGCAACACGCATGAACTGTTCTTGTCGTTCCAGCAGGCGCAAACGGAGCCGCTGTTGCGTGTATTCCACATCGCGCTGCACGGCCTCTTGCTCGCGGTCAATCTCTTCGATCCGCAAGTAGCCCAGCACCGCAACGATCGCAACAAAGAACAGCATGACCGCGGCCAACGGGGCCAGCATGGCCACGCGGTCCTGGCGGTGTGGTGTGAGGCGTTGCCACCAGTTTTGCAGCCTTGTTACGGGCTGTAAATGGAGGGAATTCAGATGGGTGAGAGACGGTGGCAATGGCATTGCGTGAAGTGTAAGTCACGCGTCAAGTGGCGCGCAAAAGGACCCGCTTTTGCTTGGATTTTCATTGTGACTAATATCGTAATATGAAATCATTAATCACCTATTGGAATTTTCAGAAATCTGACGGATAATTAGATGGGTGCCCCTAGAACGATTAATCCCGATTACTATCGCCAACATAAACACAATTGGAGACAACATGTCAGCAGTTCCAGAGAAATTATTAGGCTCCGTCGCGCCTGACGCGGACAGCCAAGAAACCCGAGAATGGATGGACGCGCTAAGCGCCGTCATCAGCAGTGAGGGCCCTGAGCGCGCCCATTTCTTGCTGGAGCAACTGCTGGAACATGCCCGCCAAAGCAGCATCGACATGCCGTTTTCGGCCAACACCGGTTATGTGAACACCATCGAGACCGACCAGGAAGCCCGTTGCCCCGGCAATATTGAGATTGAAGAGCGCCTGCGCGCCTACATGCGCTGGAACGCCATGGCCATGGTGGTCAAGGCCAACCGGCACCACCCGGTGGATGGTGGCGATTTGGGTGGCCACATTGGCTCCTTCGCCTCGCTG
Organism: uncultured beta proteobacterium; assembly: GCA_903944555.1. Lineage (GTDB taxonomy): Bacteria > Pseudomonadota > Gammaproteobacteria > Burkholderiales > Burkholderiaceae_C > Allorhodoferax. The sequence goes on along the minus strand of CAJASG010000350.1, from coordinate 617 downwards.
GCCCATATGTTTGGTGCTGGTTTTAACCATTTTTGGCACGCCGAGAGCGAAAACCACGGTGGCGATTGCCTCTACATCCAGGGCCACGTGTCGCCCGGCGTCTATGCCCGCGCTTACCTGGAAGGCCGCCTGACGGAAGAGCAGTTGCTCAACTTCCGTCAAGAGGTGGACGGCAAAGGCCTGTCGAGCTATCCGCACCCCAAGCTGATGCCCGAGTTCTGGCAGTTCCCCACGGTGTCGATGGGTCTGGGCCCATTGATGGCGATTTACCAGGCGCGCTTTTTGAAATACCTGCATGCCCGTGGCATTGCGGACACCTCCAACCGCAAGGTCTGGGTGTTCTGCGGCGACGGCGAGATGGACGAGGTCGAATCCCTGGGCGCCATCGGCTTGGCCGCGCGCGAGAAGCTGGACAACCTGATTTTTGTTGTTAACTGCAACCTGCAGCGCCTGGACGGCCCGGTGCGCGGCAACGGCAAGATCGTGCAAGAGCTGGAAAGTGAATTCCGCGGTGCCGGTTGGAACGTCATCAAGCTGCTGTGGGGCAGCGAGTGGGACGCACTGTTGGCGCGCGACAAGGACGGCGCCCTGCGCAAGGTCATGATGGACACGCTGGA
>CAJASG010000349.1 GCA_903944555.1 uncultured beta proteobacterium | reverse complement strand
GCGACCCGCAGGTGGAAAACTGCTCCAGCAGCAGTGGCCGCACTTCAGGCGGGTCGTATGGCGGCTATTCCGGTGGGGGCGGGCACAAATGAACGTCGCGCGGCTGGCCCCGTCATTTTTAAATTTTTAAGGAGATCACCATGGGTATGGAATGGATCAAGCCGGGCGTCCTGTTGGGCTCCCTCGTATTTGCCTTGATGGGGGTGCTGATTTTTTGGCTGTGCTTCATCGTCATTGACAAGCTCACGCCCTACAACCTGTGGGAAGAAATCGTCGAGAAGCAAAACATGGCGCTGGCGCTGGTGGTGGCCGCCATGTCGCTGGGTATTTGCATCATCGTCGCAGCGGCGATTCATTGACGGTGCATAGCTCGACACCGGCAGCGCGTCCGATGGACGTGGCCTTGCTGGCCTCGGTATTCGTCGTCTCGGCGTGCGGGCTGGTGTACGAGCTGGCGGCGGGTGCCTTGGCGTCCTACCTGCTGGGGGACTCGGTTTTGCAGTTCTCCACGGTCATCGGGGCCTACCTGTTTGCCATGGGTATCGGATCGTACCTGTCGCGCTTTTTTGAGCGCCAGTTGCCGGCCCATTTTCTGCGGATTGAACTACTGGTGGCCCTGGTGGGTGGAGCCTTGCCGGCACTGCTGTTTATCGCCAATGCGTGGTTTCCGGGGGCGTTCCGGTTTTTGTTGTACGCCCTGGTACTGCTGGTGGGCACCCTGGTGGGGTTGGAGATTCCGCTGGTCATGCGCATCCTTAAGCGCAACGTGGCGCTCAAGGATCTGGTGTCGCAGGTGCTGACCTTTGACTATCTGGGTGCGCTGGCGGTGTCGTTGGCGTTTCCGCTGGTGCTGGTGCCCCAATTGGGGCTGGTGCGCACCGGGCTGTTGTTTGGTCTGATGAATGCGGCGGTGGCGCTGTGGGCGCTGTGGCTGTTTCGCCATGAGTTGCGCCAATTCAAGGCGCACGCATTGGCGTGTTTTGCCACCTTGGGGGCGCTGGCCGGGGGCATGGCGGCGGCCGACCACATCACCACCTGGGCCGAAGACAAGATGTACCAAGACCGGGTGGTGTTTGCCAGCACATCGCCTTACCAGCGCATTGTGGTGACTAACGCACCAGGCGAGGGCCGGGTCGGCTATCGGCTATTTTTGAACGGCAACCTGCAGTTCGCCCAGCGCGACGAATACCGCTACCACGAGGCCCTGGTACACCCGGTGATGGCAGCGTTTTCGGCCAGCGGTGCTGCGCCCAAACGTGTTGCGGTGCTGGGCGGCGGTGACGGCATGGCGGTGCGCGAAATCCTCAAATACCCCGGAGTGGAGCAGGTAACGCTGGTCGAGCTGGACCCGGCCATGACCACGCTGTTCACGCAGCAACCGGTGCTGGCGCAGTTGAACGGCGCCTCATTGAGTTCACCCAAGGTCCGGGTGATCAATACCGATGCCTTCAGCTGGCTGGAGCAAAGCACCGAGACCTTCGATGTGATCGTGGTCGACTTTCCCGACCCGACCAACTTTTCCATCGGCAAGCTCTACACCAACGCGTTTTACGGCCTGCTGGACAAGCACCTGTCAGCCAGTGGCTACGCCGTGATCCAGACCACTTCGCCGCTGGTGGCGCGCAAGAGTTTCTGGACCGTGGTGCACACGATGGAGTCGGTTGGCTTGACCGCCACGCCCTACCACGCGCATGTGCCCAGCTTTGGCGAGTGGGGCTACGTCATCGCCAGCCGCCGGCCCTACCGGCTGCCCACCACCCTGCCCGCCGGCCTGCGTTTTTTGAACCCGCAAAGCCTGCCGCTGTTGTTCGACTTTCCGCAGGACATGGACCGGGTGCCGACAGAGGTGAACCGGCTGTCGAACCAGGTGCTGGTGACGACTTACGAGGCGGAGTGGGGCAAGGTGGGACGCTGATGCAGCGGCGCAGCTTTCTTGCGGGATCAGTCCTGCCCTTGCTGGGCTGTGGCCACCCGGACGACATCAGTGGCGGTTTCACCGGCGTGGATCACACCCGTGGCCACCTGTTGCGTGACGCCAGCAAAACGGCCAAGGCATGGCCTGCGCCATCGGTGTTCCACACGACGGAGGTGCTTATTGCCGGTGGCGGCGTGGCGGGCCTGGCCGCCGCCCGTGCTTTGCGAATGCACGGCATCGACGACTTTGCCCTGCTGGAGCTGGAAGACACGGCCGGCGGCAACAGCCGCAGTGGCACCGTCAACGGGATTGCCTGCCCGTTGGGTGCGCACTACTTGCCGTTGCCCAGCGACGATGCGCCTGAGGTGCAAGACCTGCTGGAAGAGCTGGGCGTGCGCAAGCGGGTATCGGGCCGCTGGGAATACGACGAGCGCTACCTGTGCCACAGCCCGCAGGAGCGGCTGTTTTTCAACGGCGAGTGGCAGTCTGGTTTGTTGCCCCTGCAGGGCGTGGGGGTCGCGACGCTGGGGCAGTACGCCAAATTCTCCACCTTGGTGGCGCAAGCACGCAAGGCCGAACGTTGGACAATTCCAGTGTCAAATCGGCCTCTAGCCCCCGTGCAGCGTGCGCAAGCAGCTATGACTTTTATAGCATATCTGGATGCCAATGGCTTGACCGACCCGCATCTGCGCTGGTATCTGGACTACTGTTGCCGCGACGACTACGGCGCTGGCATTGCCACCGTGTCGGCCTGGGCCGGTCTGCATTACTTTGCCAGCCGCCATGGCTTTTCAGCCCCCGGCATGGACACCGCCGAGCACGAAGGGCTGTTGACCTGGCCCGAAGGCAACGCCTGGCTCACCCGGCGCATGGCCGCACCGCTGAAGGAACGATTGCATACCGGGCAGGTCGTGCTGCGCATTGCCCACGCCAAACATGGCGTGGAGGTCGATGCCTTCAACACCATGACCCAGCAGGTGGAGCGGTGGCGCGCTCAGCGTGCCATCGTCGCCCTGCCCATTTTTGTGGCCGCACGGGTGGTGCAAGATGCGCCTGACTTTTTGCGCCAGGCTGCTACCCATATGGTGTACGCGCCTTGGCTGGTGGCCAACATTCACATCAAGGCACCGCTGTTTGACCGCCCCGGAGCAGCGCCGAGTTGGGACAACGTGCTGTACGGCAGTGTCCAAAATGGCGGCGGTCTGGGTTATGTCGACGCCATGCACCAAAGCCTGCAACCGGTGCCCGGCGCCACCGTGCTCACCCATTACCGTGCGTTGGGCGATGTCCCCGGTGGTCCAGCCGCTGGTCGCAGCCTGTTGCAGGACCGGCCCTGGGCCGCCTGGCGCGACACGATCCTGCAGGAGTTGTCTGTAGCCCATCCCGACCTGCCCCTGAAGACCACCCGCATCGAACTCACCCGCTACGGCCACGCCATGGCCATTCCTGTGCCTGTGACGGGAAATACAAGCCAAATCGGCCTCCAGCCGCCGTGGAATATGCGCAGACAGCTATCAAAATCAGAGCGCCATGTATTGGCCGACGGGCGTCTGCGCTTCGCCCACAGCGACTGGGCGGGCTACTCGGTGTTTGAAGAGGCGTTCACGCTGGGGCATGTTGCCGCGGCGGGTTAAAAAAGGTGCAGGGTTGCGAACGCCAAGAAGGCTGCTAGCCCTTAGTGTTTTGAATCAGCCGGTTCAGCGGTGCCATCAAGGCCGCAGTCATGCCGTGTAATGTCACCAATGACGCCAATGCGTCGGCATCCTTGCCCTGGGTTTTCAGCGCATACATTTGCGCAGCTTGACCATGCAACGGGCGGTGCAGCGCATCCAGCACTGCAAAGTCAGCGCGTGCGCCATAGCGCTGCGTGCCATGGTTGCTCAGCCACCTACCAAAGGGGCAGTTCTGGTGGTCCAGCGTGGGCGGCTGGGTGCGCTCGCCTTTCACGTAATTTTCCATTGCCTTGCTCCAGGCGCGAAGCTCAACGCGGGCCACCAACAAGGGCAGGTCACTCCGGTCGATTTTGGGCACTTGGCTCCAACTCGGGTCGGGTTGCCACAACTCCTTCCATGCCGGCAGCGCGTGGGCGGGCATGGGCCGGGCAATGCCATAGCCTTGGGCCTGGTCGCACCCCATGCGCAGTAAGACCTCGCCATGCATGACGGTTTCTACGCCTTCTGCAATGACTTCGCGGCGAAACGCCTCGGACAACCCAATCACGCCGTCCAAAATGGCCAGGTCGTCCGGGTCATCGAGCATGTCGCGTACAAACCCTTGGTCAATTTTCAGCAGCGTCACTGGCAGGCGCTTTAGGTAGGTGAGGGACGAGTAGCCGGTGCCAAAGTCATCGAGCGCAAAGGTGACGCCGAGCCCGCGGCAGTCTTCAATCAGCTTGGAGATGCTGGCCATGTCTTCCAGTGCACTGGTTTCCAGCAACTCCAATTCCAGGTCGCCGGGTTTGACCGCCGGGTGGCTCGCCAGTTGCGCGCGCAGGCGTTCCAGGAAATTGGGCTGCTGCAATTGGCGCGCGCCTACGTTCACGCTGACGGGAATGGACACCCCGGCAGCATGCCACGCCTCAATCTGGCTTAACGCGGTGTCGATCACCCACTCGCCCAAGTCGACGGACAGATTGTCTTCCTCAATCAAAGGCAGGAACTGCGCGGGTGGCAGCAAACCCTGGGTGGGGTGCTGCCAGCGAATCAGCGCTTCGGCACCAATGACCACACCTTGGCGCATATCCACCTTGGGTTGGTAATACAGCACAAACTCCTGGCGAGCCATTGCTTCACGGATATGGTGCAGGCCTTCATGGTGGCCGCGCAATGCACGGTCCTGATCGGCATCGAACAGGTGGTAGCGGTGCTTGCCGGCCTGCTTGGCCTGGTACATGGCTTGGTCGGCCTGGCGCAGCAATTGCTCCGCATCCACCGGCTCTTCCTGGGGATAGAAGGTAACGCCCAGGCTAGCGGAGACTTGCAGCGTCTGCCCGTCCAGCACCACGGGCTGAGCAGCCGCAGCCAGCAGCCGGTCCAGTACGGGCGCGCTGTCGCTGGCTTTCTCGAGGTCCACCAACACCGCGACAAACTCATCGCCTCCCATGCGCGCCAGCGTGTCGCCATCGCGCAAAACCTGCTTCAGATTTCCCGCCAAGGCGATCAGCAAGCGGTCGCCCGCCTCGTGGCCATGGTGGTCGTTAATGCCCTTGAAACCATCCAGGTCCAGATAGGCGATCGCCAGCCTGTGGTTTCGCCGCAGGGCTTGGGCCATGGACTGGTGCAGCCGGTCGGCCAGAAGTACCCGGTTGGGCAGGTTGGTTAGCGCGTCAAAATGGGCAATATGCTCCAGTTTGTACTGGTTCTCTTTGAGCGATGTGATGTCCGAGAAGAGTGCCAGATAACTTTGCACCTTGCCTTGCGCATCACGCACGGCGCTAATTGTTTGCATCTCGGCAAAAACCTCCCCGTTTTTGCGCCGGTTCCATACCTCGCCGCTCCAGTACCCTTGCGTTTCCAGATGGCTCCACAGGTCAGCGTAGAAGCTCTTGTTTTGGCGCCCCGAGCTGAGAAAGCGCGGGTTCTTGCCCAGTACTTCCTCGCGGCTGTAGCCGGTGATGCGGGTAAAGGTGTCGTTCACGTCAATGACCGAACCGTCGGCAGCCGTGATCATGATGCCCTCGCGTGCGTAGGTGAACACACTGGCGGCAAGTTGCAGCCTTTTTTCGGCCTGTTTCCGTTCGGTGATGTCGCGGCACGCGCCGTAGACGCTGCCATCGGGCAACAAAGTGGCGTTGAGTTCCACCGGCACAGAATCACCAGACTTGTTGCGCAACCAATAGTCTGCGCGCAATGCTCCGGTAGAAAGCAGGGTGGCAAATTGGGCTTGTGCCCGGTTCAGGTCCTCGGGTTGGGCGATCTCGCGGATGTTTTTCGACAGCATTTCCTCGCGCGAATAGCCCAGCAAGGTTGTTGCGGCCTGGTTGACGTACAGGTAGTTGCCGCTGGTGTCTGTGATGTAAATCGCATCCACGGCACCTTCCAAAATGAGGGACAGCCGTTTCTCGTTGGCCGCCAGCGTTTGGGCATCTCGTTTGCGTTCGGAAATATCGCGCAAAAATGCGACGAGTTGACCCCCTTGGTGCGGGTCGAAGACCGTGCTGACCTCCACAAACCAGGTTGAACCATCTTTACGCCTGTGGGTGGATTCAAACTGGTCGTGCCCTTCGCGCTTGATGCGTTCGACGTGTTGCCGTGTTTCGTCGCTCTGCTCCACTGCTTCCAAATCCGAGATGCACATGTCCAGCAACTCTTCACGCGTGTAACCTGACATGTGGATGTAGGCCAGGTTTACGTCCAGGAGTTCACCTTGGGCGCTCACCCTCCAATATCCGTCCAGCGTGGTTTCCAAAATCAGGCGCAAGGTCTGGTCACTCTCGCGCAGTGCAAGTTCGCGTTGACCAATGGTTTCAATCAGGCGGTTGACGCCGCCAACCAGTGCTCCAACCTCATCGCGCCGTGCCACGGGCAAGGGCTGCAGCGTGGCATTGGGTTGCGCCATGACTGCAACGGCTTGTGCGGTGCTTAGTAAGGGCGTCAAATGGCGACGCAAGATCCACAAACCGAAACCGCCTGCCAGCAGGGTGAGCAAAGTGGAGCCCAGCAACAGGCGGCGCTGGGTGGCGCGTACGGGTGCAAAGGCCTCTTCGGTGGGTAGCACCGCCGACGCGATCCACCCCGCCACGGGAATGGCCTTGTCGGCTGCCAGTATCTGGATGCCGGCCGGGTTGACCATCAAGGCGGAGCCCTCATAGCCGGCAATAAATCGATCGATAACGGGGTTGACCCCAACAGGCGGTAATGCCTCCATGATGCGGCGCTTGTCGGTGGCCATGATCACCAGCCGCTCGCGGGCGGAGATGAGGACGTAGCCACCGGTTCTTCCGTAGTTCCCCGTGGTGATCCGGTCCAGGAAATTGGGCTCTCCGAGGTCGATCACCCCCACCAAAACGCCTATGACGGCCCCTTGGGCGTCGCGTATTGGCACCGCCATCGAAAACACGGGCGCGTTAAGCCGCTTTCCAATCACCAGTTCGCTGATGCTGGCTTCGCCTTGCTGCAGGGCCCGAGCGACGTGGTCCCGATCTATATAGTTCACTCCCGCGCGGCCCAGTGACAGCGGAACGGAGGCGGTTGCCGTGCCATCCTTGCGGGTGGTGTAAGTGCCCCCGTTGAACTGCTTTTGAAAAATGGGGTGCTCACCCAGCAACGTCTGCAAGGCAGGGGTATTTGCCAGCAGCGCGGGTGTGATTTTTTGTGCAACTGTCTCCAGATCACCCAGCCGGTCCACCAGCTCCCGGTTGACCTCGGCCGCCACCATGGAAGCGGCAGAAAATTGCTGATCCCCCAGCACGCGCTCCATGTCTTTCTGCATCAGACCACTGATGTAAAACGACAGCGACCAAAGCCCCACCAGGAAAATCGCGAGTGTAGAGAAAATGATTCTGTTCTTGAGTGACTTCATGGTCGATGCAGCCTGGGGGCTACCGTTATGGAATCAAGAGCGCAGTTTAGCGAGTTCGTCGGCAGCGCTTGGGCTGCCGGGACGGTGCGTGGGGTTGCGTTTAAGCGCTGGCTTTTTTGAGAATGGCGAAAATCTGATCCTTGAGCAACAGCTTCTCTTTTTTCACCACTTCAATTTCTTCGTGCGTGGAGGGCTCAATGCGGGACTCCATGTTTTTTACCTTCTGGTCCAGCACATTGTGCTTTTCAAATAAGCGGATGAAATGGGCGTCGGTCGTTTTGAGTTGGGTAATCAGCTCGCGGTATTCAGGAAACATGGGAACTCCTTGGGTTGGATCGGAAATGAAAGCGCGCTTGGTGGCGTTTCGCAGTGTCTACTTTAACCCGGCAACCGTATGGGTCATGGGCATCGATTTCCCGGGCGCACAGACACTGTGTGACCGCACACACGGCTTGCGGGTCTAAAATGGGACAGCTACAGATTAGAAAGTGTGTTCGATTGTGGAAAAATTCCAACTCTCCCAAGTGCGAAGGTACATCGCAATCGGATTACTAGTCTGCCCGATGTTGGCGCATGCCGTGGTCGATACTTTGGTGCAGAAGGCGCTGGCACTGGAGGCCAGTGGGAAGGTGGCAGATGCGTTTTTCTTGCTGGATGCCCAAGAGACCGCACGTGCAGGCGATCCGGACTTTGACCTCGCACTGGCCATCGTTGCCAATCAAACCGAACATTACACCCGTGCCATCTTTGCGTTGGAGCGCGTGCTTCTGCTTCAGCCACAAAACGCAAGGGCTCACGCCGAGTTGGGCCGGGCCTACTTTTCTGTCGGTGATAACGCGGGCGCCAAGCGACATTTAAATCTGGCAAAAACCAATGGCGCACCCATTGAGGCGGCAAGAACCATTGACCAGTTGCTCCAATCGGTCGAGCGAATTGAGGCGGATTCTCAATCGGCTTGGCGTGGTTTTGCGGACATTGGGTTTGGGTACGACAGCAATCCGGGCAGTGCGCCGCCTGCGTCCAAAGGAACCGGATTCGCACCGTTGGAGACCGCATATTCGTCCGTGACGTTGGGGCTTTCGGGGCGTGCAGTGCTGGCTCCGCGCTGGTCCCTCATTGGCACGGCCTCCGTCAATGCGCGTATCAACGAAACGAAGGCCGTGGCGTTCGATAGCAATCAAATGGACATCTCAGTGGGGCCGTCCTACCATGTGGATCGCAGCGATTTCGCGGTTGTGGGGTTGGCGGGATCCGCCGACGTCAACGGGGTTCTGGTGCGAACCACCGGTGGCGTCATGGCTGACTGGACCTATCGCCTGGATGCATTTCGGCAGTTGAACACCTACTACCAGACAACCCGCATCATCTACCCCACGGGCACGTATCGGAATGTGGATCGCAACGTAGTGGGTGGCTCCTATGGGCATCAATTTAAAGATGGACTCGCTATTTTTGGTGGGCTTTATGTTGCGG
>CAJASG010000348.1 GCA_903944555.1 uncultured beta proteobacterium | reverse complement strand
TGCTGCGTTCATATTTCAAACTCCTGCCCTGCGCGAAGCCAACGAATATCGTGGGTCACATTAGGGCCAAACGGTTGGGTTTGGTCAAAGCGCTGTACCTCATCCATGATTTGCTCGGTCTCGGCGGGCTTGGTGTGGGTGATGTAAATTGGGTAGTTTTTACCCTTGGCGATGCAATCCAACTCGTTGGCAAGCACCGTAGGTGACAAGTGCAAACTGCGCTTGGCCAGATCTTTTTCACGGTTGCTAAACGCGGTTTCAATCACCAGCATCGCCACGTTGAGCTGATTGACCCGTGTCCAAAAGGCGGGGTTGCGCTCGGTATCGCCCGTGAACACCCAGCAACCGTGGCCAGCGGTGACTGCGTACCCAGCGGCTGGCACGGTATGGACCGCAGGCAGCACCTCCACCAACTTGTCGCCAAACCGCAGGGTCTGCCCAACCCGGATTTCATGGAAAGTGATAAACGGTGCCTCCGCGCTGGGTATGCGGGTGAAATCAGGCCAAATGATGTTGTTGAAAATATGCGTTTTCAAAGCTGCAATGGTGCCGGCAAGCGCGTGGATTTTCAGCGGCTCTTTGCGCTGTGCCGCAGTGGAGTCCACCATCAAAGGCAAAGCAGCAATATGGTCCAAATGCGAATGCGTGAGCAAAACGTGGTCAATGCGGCGCATTTCGTCCAATGTCAAATCGCCCACGCCGGTGCCTGCATCCACCAGCAGGTCTCCATCAATAAGGAAGGAGGTAGTTTTGCAATCCTTGGCGATTGCGCCGGAGCATCCAAGTACACGGACTTTCACGTAAGGATCCTCACTTGGTATCAAAATTGGTTGCACCATCCCACTCGGGATCAAAGGGCAACAGACGCATAGAGGCTACCCGCTCCCCATAGAGTTGGTAAAGGTACTTTTTGGCATTCATGCGCATTAAATTGAGCAGCAGCACATCGGTCTGCTCCCAATTTTGTGCTCGGTAGGCCCGAAGAAATGCAGCCCACGTCTTGAGCTCGTTGGTGGCATCCTCGCTCATGCGCTCAGTAGGCGCCATGGGCCAAAAGATGGCGACTGCCTGGTCTTTGCCTTTCACGCGTACCCGGTCCAACTCCTGCCAAGCGAAATCGGGCGCCAATTTGCGAGAGGTCTCGCTCACTACGATATCGACCCCATACGCCTTGGACAGGCCTTCCAGCCGGGACCCCAAATTCACCGCATCACCAATCACGGTATAGCTTCGGCGAATATTGGAGCCCATATCGCCTACGCACATGGTTCCGGTGTTCAGGCCGATGCCAATGCCAATCTCGGGCAACCCCTTGGTGCGGTGATCCAAATTGATATCGCGCACGGCGTTGGCCATCTCCATAGCGGCCTTCACCGCGAGGCGAGCATGTTCGGAGGTTTCCACGGGAGCCCCCCAAAACGCCATCACACAATCACCCATGTACTTGTCAATCGTGCCCCGGTTGGACCGGATCAAGCTGGTTAGCCGGCTAAAGACCCCGTTCAACAACTCCTGCAGCTGCAAAGGCTCCATGCGCTCTGACATCTTGGTAAAGCCACGCATATCGCAAAACATCACCGTTAACTCGCGGCTGGTGGCCTTCATGCTGTAGCTGTCAGGGTCTTTGACCATTTCATCCACCAGCTCGGGAGGGACATAGGTGCCAAACAGATTGGCCAACTCCCGCTTGGACTTGCTTTCAACAAAATAGCCATAGCTCATGTTGAGGGCGAAAGCGGTCAAGGCCATGGTGAGGGCAGAGGCCAGAGGCAACACCAAACCATAGGACAAATACAACCAGGAGTTGATGGCAGTGAGCGCCGCCACGACCCCCATACTGAGCAACACGGCGCGCGGTGCGGACAGCAAAGGCAAGCCCACCGCCAAGATGAGTCCGGCAAGCGTGAGCAAAAACACTTCATAACCAATGGCGTAGTCCGGCTTGACCAGCACATTGCCATCCAAAAAGCCTGAAATCAAATTGGCATGGGTTTCTACACCCGGATAGGTCTCGCCCACGGGGGTCACCCGCAAGTCCAACAAGCCCGGCGCGGTTGTTCCAACGAGAATGATTTTGTCTTTCAAAGTCCCAGGGGGTAAACGCTTGGCAAGAATATCGGCCGCCGACACATACCGAAAAGAGCCCCCATCAACGCCACCAGGTCCCCGATAGGGCACCAATGTGGCGATCCGCTCGTCTACAGGTATGGCGAGCGACTTATCACCTTGGCGCAACAATATTCTGTCAACCCCTTGGTAGCTACGGGACAAAAAGCGTTCATTGGAAAACCCGGGGGCCACAGATGGCATGCCCGCCAAAGCCCGAAACATCGCCAGTGCGATGGATTCGTAATACAGCCCTTTGTACTCGGCAAGCAAGGGCAGGGATCGCACCACACCATCGCCATCGGTAATGGAGTTGAAGTAGCCCGCCATGGGAGCAGCCTTGGCCAATACCTCGATATTGGAGCCGAACCCACTCCAGGATGTGGTTCGAATGTGGCGTCCCTGCAAAGCATCTTTGGACAGGACTGCCTCCGGTAGCGCGCCAGAAGTGAGACCCTGGCGGTCACTGGTAAAGTAGTAGCCCAAAACCACGGGGCGTTTGTCGATCGCTTTGGCAAAACGGCCGTCGAAATCCAGCTCCGACTGCATTTGTCGTAATTTTTCAGCAAACCCGGCTTGGTCTTTGAGTTCGTTGCGGGCCAACTCATTCAATCGAAGCAGTCCAGAACTCTCATCGGCCTCAGCGAAGACAACGTCAAACCCCAGCAAGGCGATTTTTTGCTGGTCGAACAATTCATCCACCAACTGGCCTAGCTTGTTGCGCCCCCAGGGCCAACGGCCTACTTCTGCGAGACTTTTTTCGTCAATGTCGACGATCACAATACGCGGATCCTGCGTTTTGGGACTGGTCGCCCGCAAACGGGCGTCATAAATAATGTCGTCGAGTCGCTGCAACACGCCAATTCGCGCCACTCCAACCGCGTGCAACAGAGCGAAAAGTACTGGCAACAGGGTCACCAGAATCCTTGGCCAATGCCTTGCGATCGATTTCATGTCATCTCAATTCAAAAATCGATGCGCAAGTGGCAAAGCGAAGACACCGGTGCTCAGGTTTGCACGAACTGCATCTGAGTACCTGCAAGCTCTATCAAATCGCCATTTTTCAAGGAAACAGGAGTTGCACCAATGGAGGCTCCATTCAGCATGGGGTTTCCGGCGCCTTCTACATGGTGGACCACGAACCCTTGCTGACGACGGGTGATTGCAGCTACCGCGACGCCGGGTTTGCCAATGGTGGTCACGACCTTGGTCAATGGAACCTCCCGACCCGATGCCGCACCGGACAGCACCTTGATGGCCGCATGAAATGCACCAAGACCCGTGGAGTCCCCTGACACGGTTGGAGGGCCGGACGCCAGCGTAGCCGCGCTTTGCGGTGGAGGCGCTGAGGCCGGGCGCGCCTTGACCACCATCGTCTTGTCAAAATCATTGGCCGCGTTGTCTCCCACGAACTTGATCTTGTACTTGCCGATTTCGATACTGTCGCCGTTTTGCAATTGCTGCTTCTTGATGGCTTTGCCATTCAAGTAAGTTCCGTTGGTGCTATTCAGGTCTTCCAGGAGCACTTCGCCCCCCGTCATCTGCAACACGGCGTGCTCACCGCTTACGGCAAGGTTATCAATCACGATATCGTTGTACGGCCTGCGGCCCAAGGTGGTTCTGTCCTTGGTGAGTTGTACTTCCTTGATCACGACCTCATCGATCGAAACGATCATTTTTGGCATGACCAGCTCCTTCTTGTGTAATTGATATCTGTAAAACGCATTTGCTTTCTACTTCCCTAACAACCTTGCGATTAAACCCCGTTTTTCAGTCGCTTCTTTCAGCTCAACCATCAGCGCTGAAATGTTGTCCCTGCCACCATTGGCATTCGCTGCGTCGATCAGCTGGGCGGTTTTCACTTCCAAATCCACATCGGAAGTGATAATTTTAGCGATTGCGCCATCATTGACCATATCCGATAGTCCGTCGGAACACAGCAGGTAAACATCTCCCGCCTCGATAGGATATTCATTGATATCCAGCATCACAACTTCGTCGACACCCAAGGCCCGCGTGACCAGATTCTTAATGGATGAAGTTGCCGCCTGTTCCAAAGAAATCAGACCGGCATCGATTTGCTCTTGCAGCAATGAGTGGTCTTTGGTGATCTGCTCCATGACGCCTGCGCGCAAGCGGTAGCAGCGGGAATCCCCAATATGCCCGACCAACAGCCTGTCACCCCGAAATACCGCAACGACCAAAGTGGTTCCCATTCCGGAATAACTGGCATTGGAATTTGCAGCGTTAAAAATGGACAGATTGGCGTTGTCCACGCAAATCTCCATCGCGCGGCGGACTTCCGCAATAGATGCACTGGACCCGGCTTCTGTCAGCCACCGGCTAAGTTCAGACTTGATAAAGGCAGTGGCCATTCCGCTGGCGATTTCGCCGGCGTTGTAGCCACCCATTCCGTCGGCCAAAACTGCAACGCGGGTAACTTCATCGAACACCACGGAGTCTTCATTGTTATCTCGGGTTCTCCCCGGGTCTGTTTTTGCGTAAAAGCGGTAATTCATTATTTTTCTCAAAATCCGTGCTGTCACTAATTTGATGGTTGGTTCACGTCGCGGGGGCTCTGTGCAACCGTATTTTCAAAATCCTGCTGCGAAGCCGGAACGGTTGCTGAAAAAGCAACCGTTTTGTCATTAAGCGAGTTTGTGCCCGCCTGCAGCAAGGGCGCAGGTGAACTGACCGTGCCAGCCCCAGAAGCCAAGGCATCCCGCAAATCCGAAGCCAACTGTCTCCCTTTTGGTCGCTCAAAGCCAGGTAGCTGCAATGATGCGGAATATTCAGGAGATTCCACTTGAGCCGGTCTTCGTTCTTGTGGGCCTTGGTGATCGAAACGATGTCCTCGAGGACTTCCCACGTACTGTCACCGATCTGCAGGAAATCGTAGTCGGTGCCGTCGGCGCGCAGACGAACGTTGAAGATCAAGGCCGCCTCGTTGCGCAGGTCGTCGCCTTCGTCGCAGTGCTTAATGAAGGGAGAGTGGCAAAAGAATTCGGCGCCGTCCGCAGCCAGGGAGAAGCCGTCGACCAGCGTTCCGGCGTCGACGAACAGGTAATCGCGCGCAGTCTCGGGCTCGCCGCGGTCCTTCAGTGCCTGGCGCAGCCATTCGTCCATCAGGCGCTTGGGCTTTGAGAAGACCTTGATGCCCTTGCCCTCCAAGACGCGGTGGCGGGCTTCGCGGCGCAAGATGGCGAACTCATTGCTCAGTTGATCCCGCTTGACCTCATCGATCAGCAAGGCTGCAGGAACCCAAAGTTCGTTGATCTTGATGCGGCCCTCGCCTTGGTATTTTGCAGCATGGCGCAGATCGAAGAACTCTGTCGAGCCGGAAATGTGATCGGTATCGGCGTGCGTGAAGGCCACGACATCGAGGTCGTCTCGATTGGCCGCATCGAGCTCCTCTTTCAGCTGCTTCTTC
>CAJASG010000347.1 GCA_903944555.1 uncultured beta proteobacterium | reverse complement strand
GCCAAGAAAGCTGCACCTGCTAAAAAAGCAGTACCAGCCAAGAAGGTAGTCGCCAAGAAAGCTGCACCTGCTAAAAAAGCAGTACCAGCCAAGAAGGTAGTCGCCAAGAAAGCTGCACCTGCTAAAAAAGCAGCGCCAGCAAAAAAAGTTGCGGCCAAAGCAGCTTCGGCCTCGCCCGCAGCTCAGACCACATTGAACCCGCAGGCAGCTTGGCCATTTCCAACGTCCAGCAAGCCATAAGCGTATTACGTTCAACGCAAAGCCCGGCATCGGAAGATACCGGGCTTTTTATTGTTCAGCTTGGACTATTCAGGGGTAAAAGGCCAGTAGTCGGTAGCCGGACACACGCTCCGCATTCCCAAGCATCTTGACGCTAATCAGCAAGGATGCCGCCAACTCTTCGCCGTGAACCAAAACGCCCTGCTTCGAGCCGAAGTCACTACTCTCGATGACACGCCGAATCACCGCCTGGTCCTGCAAGTCAGTCAGTGTCAACACCAGCGCCGGAGTTGCAATATCCATAGCCGCCGTATTTTTCAGCATGAAGTTCAGTCGATAGACATCTGCCCGTACTTTGGTAAATGACGAGCTATCAATCACAATCGTTTCAATCTGGCGCAAAGGAGCAATTTTGCATCCCAACACGGCGCACACAGACTCCAAAACCTGCTTGGCAGCAGGTTCGCCAGCGGCCAACCTGTCGCGCTCATGAATAACCACCTGTAACATGAGCAATAGCCCAAACAGCACGCTCAAAACAACCAGTATTGAACGCACGACCGGAGTACTCCACTTCGATCGCACACCGTTACCGCGCATGAACGACAACTGGGGATCAACTCCAGAACCTTGGGAGTGCGGTGCAGCATTCAGACTCAGAGGTATCCGGGAAGAAATGGCGAACTCCACATCACCTGGAACACTCCCGTTATCGAAGAAAATATTCTCTGGTTCAGGCTCTTCCACCACATCCAACGAGGGCTCAGAGAACGACGGCAACTCACTCAAACTTGCATCCACAACCGGATCCGCAACAGGCTCATCAGAGGCAATCAGAAGTGCAGTGTGCTGAATCGCCCCCCCGTCAAACGGATCCTCTTGACGTGCAGAGGGGACAGAAACCTGTTCAACCTTCACACGACTGGGGGCCAGTCCTGACTCCGAAGTACTTGATTGAAGATGTGCGTTCGCGTCAAAAACTTCGTCGCATTGCCCACAACGCACCCATCCGTCCGAAATGCGGAGTTGGTCCGGAACCACCTTGAACATCGTGGCGCAGGCGGGACATTGGGTGATCAAGCTCATTAGCGCAACATTCTAGAGCCCGGGCTCTGACGCTCAGAGCGTCGCGGTCATCAAAATCCAGCCATCCTCACGGTCGGAGACCGTTAGACGGCAGTACGGGGCATAGGCGTCAATCAACTCCTCCGTCTGACGCTCCAAAATCCCCGCCAGCACCAGATGGCCTCCGGGTGCTACGTGTGCACACAAGAGCGGCGCTAGGACCTTGAGCGGAGTCGCCAGAATATTGGCCAGCACCACATCAAACACCCCAACGGCACGGTCTGGAAGCCCTGCCAGCAGGGAGGTTCCATTCGCGGCAGCATTCAACTCGGTGGATTGCACCGCAGCTTCATCGATATCGACAGCCACGACATCACGGGCGCCAAATTTTGCGGCGCCAATGGCCAAAATACCGGACCCGCACCCATAGTCCAACACCCGGTCTTGTCCGGGATGGCTGGCCACCCAGCGCAAACACATGCGGGTTGTCGGATGGGTACCCGTTCCAAAGGCCAATCCGGGGTCCAAGCGAATGATCTGGCGCGCCTGGGCTGGCGGCTCATGCCAGGTGGGCACAATCCAGAATTCCGGAGTGATCTCCACCGGCGTGAACTGCGACTGCGTCAGTCGCACCCAGTCCTGATCCGGTACCGGCGCCATCGCCAGTACTTGGCAGCCAGCAAAAAAGTCCTGTGCCGCCAGCAAATCTGCTGCCTCTTGCGCCAGGGATGCATCGGCAAACAGCGCTGTCACGCGGGAGCGCTGCCAACCGTCCTTGGGAGGAGGCATGCCTGGCTCGCCAAACAATGCCTGCTCGGCATCCGTTTGGGCATCCGCATCTTCCACGCTCACGCTCAAAGCATCCAACGCGTCCAGTGCATCGCTCAAGCGCTCGACCCGGTCTTCGGGACACATCAAACTCAGTTCAAACATAGCAAGGAGGCCTGGTTAACGCTTGTGGTGTTCCAACCACTGCTCAAGGTAATGAATATTGGTACCGCCATCCATGAACTTGGCATCCACCATCAACTCGCGATGCAAGGGAATATTGGTATTGATACCTTCCACCACGGTCTCGGCCAAGGCCGTTCGCATGCGGGCCATAGCCTGCTCGCGCGTATCGCCATGCACAATGATTTTCCCAACCATCGAATCGTAGTTCGGCGGCACAAAATAATTCGTATAGATATGTGAATCCACGCGAACCCCTGGACCACCAGGTGCGTGCCACATGGTCACCCGGCCTGGAGAAGGAATAAATTTGTACGGATCTTCGGCATTGACACGGCACTCGATGGCATGGCCCCGCACCTCAATCTGTCGCTGGGTGAACGGTAATTTCTCTCCCGCAGCCACCATGATCTGGGTCTTGACGATATCGATGCCGGTCACCATTTCCGTTACGGGATGCTCCACCTGCACGCGGGTGTTCATCTCGATAAAATAAAACTCGCCGTCTTCATAGAGAAACTCAAAGGTTCCAGCACCACGGTAGCCAATTTTCTTGCAGGCAGCAACACAACGTTCCCCGACACGTTCAATGAGCTTGCGATTGATCCCGGGGGCAGGAGCCTCCTCCAAAATCTTTTGGTGGCGGCGCTGCATAGAGCAATCGCGCTCACCCAAATACACCGCATTTTTGTGCTTGTCCGCCAGGATTTGGATTTCAATGTGGCGCGGGTTCTGGAGGAACTTCTCCATGTACACCGCCGGGTTACCGAAGGCCGCGCCCGCTTCCGCTTTGGTCATGGCCACCGCATTGACCAGCGCCGCTTCGGTATGCACCACACGCATGCCGCGCCCACCGCCGCCACCCGCCGCCTTGATGATGACGGGATAGCCAACGGCCTTGGCAATGCGACGAATCTGGACCGGGTCGTCCGGCAACTCGCCTTCAGAGCCTGGAACACAAGGCACACCGGCCCGAATCATGGCCTGCTTGGCGGATACCTTGTCGCCCATGATCCGGATCGACTCGGGCGTAGGCCCAATGAACTGGAAACCACTCTTTTCCACGCGCTCGGCAAAATCCGCGTTTTCACTCAGGAAACCATAACCCGGGTGAATCGCCTCAGAGTCGGTCACTTCTGCGGCAGAAATAATGGCCGGCATGTTCAGGTAGCTGAGCGCAGACGGCGCTGGCCCGATACAGACGGCTTCCTCGGCCAATTTAACGTATTTTGCGTCGCGATCGGCTTCCGAATAGACCATCACCGCCTTGATTCCAAGCTCACGGCAGGCGCGCTGGATTCGCAACGCGATCTCGCCACGGTTGGCGACCAGTATTTTTTTGAACATGGGATCTGAGTGCAGTTCTAGTCAATGATGAACAAGGGTTGGCCGTACTCAACAGCCTGACCGTTGTCGCAAAGCACCTTGGATACGGTTCCGGACTTATCAGCCTCAATTTCATTGAGAATTTTCATTGCCTCAATGATGCAAATAGTCTCGCCCGCTTTGATCGCATCACCAACCTCCACAAAAGCCTTAGCCCCAGGAGAGGAAGAACGGTAGAACGTCCCCACCATGGGTGACTTAACGGCGTGCCCGGCCTCAACCACCGGCTCCACGACCGCCGCAACGGGGGCTGGAGCAGCTGCAGGTGCGACAGGATGAGCGGCATAAACCGGAGCGGGTCCGTAACCCTGCACCATGGCACCACCGCCCTTGACAATGCGAACCTTGCCTTCGGCCTCGGTAATTTCCAACTCCGAGACATTGGAATCGGACACCAAATCGATCAGGGTTTTGAGTTTTCGTAAATCCATGGGATCTCCAGCAACCGTTATTTATAAAACGGCGAATTTACAGCAAAAATAGCAGAACTAACGATAAATATATATATTTGAAGTCAAAATTCAGCAATTACTGAGAATTCGCTTGAGCCAAGCTTCAGTGTCAAGGCCTGCAATCCGATGAATTGCGCGTCGGACAGCTATTTTAAACGAACCCAGACTGCCAAGTCGGCAGCATTCAAACGCCCCAATTTCCGATGCAAGGTCTGCCCATCAGAACCCAGCACCACCGAGAAGGGTAGGCCACCGGTCAAATTGCCCAGACTGCGCCCCAGTTCAGCCCCCGCCAGCCCCGCCATTCCCACCGGAAAATCCAATGGCATTTTCTTCAGGAATGATTGCACAGGCGCCAAATTATCCACCGCCAAACCCAATACTTGCCAGCCATTTGCCTTGTTTTCCCGATAAAAGGCGTTGATTAAGGGCAGTTCTTCCACGCAGGGGGGGCACCACGTCGCCCAAAAAT
>CAJASG010000346.1 GCA_903944555.1 uncultured beta proteobacterium | reverse complement strand
CACTGATGATGCTGGCCGGGTTTGAGTCACCGACCGCAGGCGAGATTTTCCTGAGCGGCAAACCCATCACCCGCACGCCGCCGCACAAACGCAACTTTGGCATGGTGTTTCAGAACTACGCACTGTTCCCACACATGACGATTGCCGACAACGTGGCCTACCCACTTACGGTGCGCAAACTTGGCAAGTCCGAGCGCGAAGCCAAGGTCAAGCGCGCCCTGGAGATGGTGCAAATGGGCGGCATGGGCGAGCGCTACCCCGCCCAACTGTCAGGTGGCCAGCAGCAACGTGTGGCCTTGGCCCGGGCGTTGGTATTTGACCCGCAACTGGTGCTGATGGACGAGCCGCTGGGTGCGCTGGACAAGCAGTTGCGTGAGCACATGCAAATTGAGCTCAAGGAGTTGCACCGCCAGTTGGGTTTGACTTTTGTGTATGTGACCCACGACCAGTCCGAGGCACTGACGATGTCGGATCGGGTTGCAGTTTTCAACGACGGTGCGATCCAGCAGATCGATGTGGTGACCCAGCTGTACGAAACACCGGTGAACCGCTTTGTGGCCAATTTTGTGGGAGACAACACGGTCTTCAATGGCGCGGTCACCAGTAGCTCTGGCACACAGTGCGAGGTACGCCTGCCCTGCGGCACCACCTTAAGCGGCCTGAATGTGAATGCGGCAGCTGTGGGGAAAGCGGTGCAAGCCTGCATGCGCCCCGAGCGAATTTTGGTGCACACGGTAGATACCAAGCCATGCGACAACAGCATTCGCGCTACCTTGGATGACGTGATCTATTTTGGCGACCACCTGCGCCTGCGCTGCAAGCTGCAAGACCAGGTTGAGGCCACCGTCAAGATTCCCCTTTCCAGCATTGCAGTGCCACAGACTGGCCAAGCCCTGTGGCTGCAATTGCCCTCCGAGCACCTGCGGATCTACTCATGATCCGACTGCATTCCTGTTTCTTTTGATTTACCAACCAACCATAAAGAGGATACCGTCAATGAAACTCAAACCTATCGTGGCCGCCGTCGCGGTGCTTGCATCGTTTGCCAGCTACGCACAAACCCAGATCACCGTGGTGAACTTTGGTGGTGCCAATGGCAACGCGCAAAAGAAAGCTTACTTCGAGCCCTACGAAAAAGCCACCGGCAACAAGATTGTCGGCGTTGAGTACAACGGCGAGCAAGCCAAAATCAAGGCCATGGTCGAGACCAAAAAAGTGACCTGGGACGTGGTTGAGGTCGAATCCCCCGATGTGGCCCGCGGTTGCGATGAAGGCCTGTTTGAAAAGCTGGACTACAGCAAGATCGGCAACAAGAGTGATTTCACTCCTGCGGCTGTGCATGAGTGTGGCGTTGGCACATTTGTCTGGTCTACCGTGATGGCCTACAACGCTGACAAGGTCAAGACTGCTCCCGTGACCTGGGGTGATTTCTGGGATACCAAGAAGATCCCCGGCAAGCGCGGTATGCGCAAGGGTGCACGCTACAACGTCGAATTTGCCTTGATGGCCGATGGCGTTGCCGTGCAAGACGTGTACAAAGTGCTGGCCACCAAAGACGGTGCTGACCGCGCCTTCAAGAAGCTGGCCGAACTCAAACCCAACATCCAATGGTGGGAAGCAGGCGCACAGCCACCCCAGTTCCTGGTGGCGGGCGACGTGGCTCTGACCACGGTATACAACGGCCGTATCGACGCAGCCCAACGTGAAGGCAAAAACCTGCAAATCACCTGGACCGGCGGCATTTATGACCTGGACTACTGGGTCATGCCAAAAGGCGGCTCCAACAAAGAGGCAGCACTTAAGTACATCGCCATGGCCAGCAGCGCCAACGAACAAGCGGAGTACGCCAAGCTGATCTCCTACGGCCCGACCAACACCAAGGCACTCGCCAAGCTGGATGCGAAGACTCTGGGCCTGTTGCCCACTTCTGCAGCCAACTCCAAGACGGCGTTGCAGTTCAACGTGAGCTTCTGGGCGGACCAGGGCGAGGCGCTCGAAAAGCGTTTTGCCGCCTGGGCTGCGCAGTAAGTTGTAGTTCGTAGCCATTAGAGGGATCGCAATGACCCAGTCCATGACCTTGGTACCCGGTAGTCTGGCGGGTCAATTGCGGCGGGCCGAGCGCCGCCGCAAACTGTTTGCGATCTCGCTAACGCTGCCGTTGCTGCTGTTTTTGTTTGCAACTTTTCTGGTTCCCATTGGCGCGCTGCTGGTGCGCGCCGTGGAGAACCCGGAGGTTGCCAACACGCTGGGCAAAACCGCCCAGTCGCTTTCACACTGGGACCGCACCTCGGCACCTCCCGATACTGCTTACGCGGCTTTGGTCGAGGACTTGTCGGCCATCCAGGAGCAATCCGATGCGGGTGCGCTGGCGCGCCGCCTCAATAGCGAAGTCAGCGGCGCTCGCTCGCTGATCATGGGCACCTACCGCGCCCTCCCCCTTGGCGCTGGCATGACTCCTACACAGGTGCGTGAACGCATGCTCGCGCTGGATGCCCGCTGGGGTGAACTGCCTTATTGGCAGGCCATATCAAAAAATGCCTCCCGCTGGACGCCTGACTACCTGCTCGCGTCTTTGGACTTGCAACGCGATGTACAGGGCAACGTCGTCAAGGTAGACGCTGACTCCGCCGCCTTTGGTCGAATACTGGTGCGAACTTTTCAAATCAGCGCCGTCGTCATGCTGTGCTGTTTGCTGCTGGGCTATCCGCTGGCCTACTGGCTTTCCACGCTATCGGCACGCAAGGCCAACATGCTGATGATTCTGGTGCTGGTGCCGTTTTGGACCTCCATCCTGGTGCGCGTAGCGGCTTGGATTGTCTTGCTGCAATCCAACGGCTTGGTAAATCGCTCACTGATGGGGTTGGGCCTGACCGATGAGCCATTCCCCCTTCTGTTCAACCGCCTGGGCGTCATCATTGCCATGGTGCACATCCTGTTGCCATTCATGATTTTGCCGCTGTACAGCGTGATGAAGTCGGTGCCCGCCACCTACTTGCGCGCTGCCGTGTCGTTGGGCAGTTCGCCACTGGCTGCATTCTTCCGTGTCTATGTGCCCCAAACGTATCCCGGCATGGGTGCTGGCGGTTTGCTGGTGTTTATTTTGAGCATCGGCTACTACGTAACGCCAGCGTTGCTGGGCGGCGCCGATGACCAGATGCTGAGCTACTACATCGCGCAGTACACCAACGTCAACGTGAACTGGGGAATGGCCTGTGCATTGGGCGCAGTGCTGCTGACCGCCACCCTGGTGCTGTACGCGCTGTACCGCCGTGTCGTGAAGTCTGAACTGAGTTTGGGATAAATCTGATGCGCAAACCTTTCTTCCCCGTCTTCCCCGCCTACGCAACTGTGGCAGACATCGCCGGTTGGTACGCTTTCCGGGCGCTGTGCATCGGTGTGCTGGGGTTCTTGCTGTTGCCCATTCTGGTCATCATTCCGCTGTCCTTCAGCTCCAGTTCGTTCCTGGCTTACCCCATTCCCGGTTGGTCACTGCAGTGGTACGACAACCTTTTTTCGTCGGAAGACTGGGCACGCGCCACACGCAACAGTTTCATCGTTGCACCCTTGGCCACTTTATTGGCGACCGTGCTGGGCACCATGGCGGCAGTGGGTTTGGCACGGGTGAACTTCTTTGGCAAGGGCTTGCTGATGAGTCTGCTGATTGCCCCCATGGTGGTGCCGATCGTCGTCGTGGGTGTCAGCACCTATCTGTTCTTCGCCAAGATCGGACTGGCAGACACCTACACCGGGCTAATTTTGGTACATGCGGCCTTGGGTGCACCCTTTGTGCTGACCACGGTGCTGGCGACCTTGCAGGGCTTTAACCACAACTTGGTGCGCGCCAGTTTGAGCTTGGGCGCAGGCCCGCTACAGACGTTCTTTAGGGTCACACTGCCTATCATTGCCCCCGGCGTCATTTCCGGGGCGTTGTTTGCCTTTGCCACGTCATTTGATGAGGTCGTGGTAACCCTGTTTATTGCCGGGCCGACCCAGAGCACGCTGCCCCGGCAGATGTTCAATGGCATACGTGAAAACATCTCCCCCACCATTGCCGCCGTCGCAACACTGCTGATCATCTTCACCACCGCACTGATGCTCGGACTGGAGTGGCTGCGCGGACGCCGCCGGTAAAGCCCATGCCACTGAAGAACCAACCCCTGTCCGGCAACGCCATGCCGCGCTTTGGCGGTATCGCCAGCATGATGCGCCTGCCCATCGCCACCTCGGCGCAAGGGCTAGATGTGGCCTTTATTGGGGTGCCGCTGGACATTGGCACCTCGCACCGACCGGGCGCACGATTTGGTCCACGGGAAATACGGGCTGAGTCCAGCCTGCTGCGCCCCTACAACATGGCCACCGGCGCTGCACCGTTTGACACCTTGCAGGTAGCAGATCTGGGCGATGTGCCCATCAACACCTACTCGCTGGAAAAGTCGCTCACCATCATCACCGAGTTTTATGACGAAGTGCTGGCCAGCGACTGCATACCGCTGACACTGGGTGGCGACCATACCATCGCACTGCCCATCCTGCGCGCCATAGCCGCCAAGCATGGTCCGGTGGCGCTGGTGCACGTGGATGCGCATGCCGATGTCAATGACGACATGTTCGGCGAACGCATTGCCCACGGCACGCCATTTCGCCGCGCCGTGGAAGAAAACCTGCTGGTCTGCGACAAGGTGTTCCAGATCGGCCTGCGCGGCACCGGCTATGCAGCGGACGACTTTGAATGGCCACGCTCGCAGGGCTTCACGTTGGTGCCCGCGCATGAAGTCTGGTTCCAGTCACTGGCGCCCACCATGGCCCGGGTGCGCGAAAAAATCGGCAACACGCCTTGCTACCTGAGCTTTGATATTGATGGTATCGACCCGGCCTACGCGGGCGGCACCGGCACCCCTGAAATCGGTGGATTGACCGTGCCACAGGCACTTGAAATCATCCGTGGCTGCTTTGGGCTGAACATCATCGGCGGCGACTTGGTAGAAGTGTCACCTCCGTACGATTTGACCGGAAACACCGCTCTGCTCGGTGCTAACCTGTTGTTCGAAATGTTATGCGTCTTGCCCGGCGTGAAGCGACGGTAAGTTAGCTAAAGTCCGTTAGCTCCGCCCCCCTTGAACTTGCCCCATTTGCACTTTTTATCTCAATCGCCATGAACACCCAAACATCCCCCCTCTCCTTGCTCAAGGACCCCACGCTGCTCAAAACCGACGCATTGATCAACGGCGAATGGATTCAAGGCAGCAACCGTTTTGACGTGCTCGACCCCGCCACCGGTATCAAACTAGCCGACGTGGCCAATCTGGGACCCGCAGAAGCTGAAATCGCCATTGCCGCAGCCAACGCTGCT
>CAJASG010000345.1 GCA_903944555.1 uncultured beta proteobacterium | reverse complement strand
CATTTGCCTACGCGCTCGCCAAAGGGCGTGGGCGCTATGTGTGCAAGTTGAAGTTGGAAAGGTTAGTTGGCACCGGTAGCGGCGACGAAGAATTGTTTGAAGACGAATTGGCCACCGCGCCATTGACTGGAGCCGCTGCCGCGAGCGAAGAAGCCGCCGAAGAGCGCCGCACCCACCTATACGAGTCCATGGCCGCCCTGCTGGCGGTTGCCAAGTGGGATGGCGACCGTGACACCCTGGCCGAGGCCCCGGACGCTCGGGACTGGTCGGCGGTGGCGGCCGAACGCCACACCTGCACCGTGCGCCACTGCCCGCGGTTTCGGGAGTGCAGCTACTACAACGCCCGCACCAAACTGGCCGAGGCCAATGTGATTGTGGCCAACCACGATCTGGTGCTGGCTTCTCTGGGCATGAAGACCCTGCCCGACCTGGACAACTGCCTGGTTATTTTTGACGAGGGCCACCACCTGCCCGCCGTCGCCCTGGACCAATTTTCCAGCAGCATGGACCTGTCCAGCCTGCGCTGGCTCGACAAGCTGCCCAAGATATTGCAGGAAGTCAGTGGCAAGCTGCAGCTCACCCTCACGCAAGACGTGAACACCGTCACCAGCCAACTCAAAGTGGCCCTGACCCAACTGGCCCGCATGGCGATGGACTTGGTGCACGCGTCTACGTCCGGCGAGGACGGCGTGCTGCGCTTTGCCCACGGCGTGTTGCCCGATGCGTTGCACGACCCGGTGACGCTGATCCACGGCCACGCCGAAGGCCTGTCCAAGGCCCTGGAAGCCTTGGGCCAGGAGGTCAAGCTGCTGGCCAAAGAAGACCCCAGTCAGGCCATGCAGTGCGCGCAGCTGTACGCCAAGCTGGGCGCATTGGCTCCCAAATTAAGCAGCGTGGTGTCCACCGCCAATTTGCTGCTGGAGCACGGCGCCCAGCCGCTGGCCAAGTGGCTGGAGTCCAGAAGCGAGGGCGGCTTTTTGGTGCTCACCGCCCATGCCTGCCCCATCGTGCCGGGGGACTTGCTGCGCCAATTCTTGTGGAGCCAGGTACGCGGCGCGGTGGTGACCTCCGCGTCGCTCACCAGTTGCGGCAGCTTTGACTATTTTTTGAAAGAAGCCGGGCTGTCCAACAACCCCAATGTGACTGCACTGGAAGTCACCAGCCCCTTTGACTACACGACACAGGGAACACTCACAGTGGTGCACACCCAAGCCGACCCCAAAAATGCCGAGGCTTACACGCGCGAAATGGTGGGCGAGCTGATGACCGATTTGGCCCAGGTGCAAAAGGGAGCGCTGGTGCTGTTCACCTCGCGCGCCCAAATGCGCACCGCCACTGACGCCCTGCCCTCCGCCCTGAAGGACGTGGTGCTGGTGCAAGGCACGCTGTCACGCGCTCGGCTGCTGGCCACCCATATGGCCCGGGTCGAAGCCGATGCGCCGTCGGTGATCTTTGGCCTGCAGTCGTTTGGCGAGGGGCTGGACCTGCCCGGCGCGCTGTGCGAAACCGTGTTCATCACCAAGCTGCCGTTTGCGCCCCCATCAGACCCGGTGGACGAAGCCCGCGCGGAGTGGCTGCGCAAGGTCGGGCGAGACCCCTTCAATGAGTTGGTGATTCCCGCCACCGGCATCAAGCTGCTGCAGTGGACCGGGCGCGCCATCCGCACCGAGGAAGACCAGGCACGCGTCATTTGCTACGACAAACGCTTGACGCAACAGGCCTACGGGCGGCGCATGCTGGCCGGGTTACCGCCCTACGCTTTGGAGCGACGGGACACCTGAAGCAGCCCGCGAATGGAATAAACATGCAAAGCCACCCATAGCCAAGGGTCCAGCAGGGCATCCCACAGGTTGCCGGTGGGCAATCGCAAGGCGGCAAAGGCCAGCACGGCCAGCGGTGCAACCCAGAGAGTGGCATCCATTGCCAGTTCGCCGCGATGGCAAATCCACGGCGCCATCAGCACGGCAAAAACCACCGCCGCGGTGACCGGACTAAAGCCCCATGCATACACAGCAAGGGGCAGCACAGCAAAGGTATCCAGCAGCAGCACCCAGCCCAACACAACCCCGAGCACGGCAAAGACCAAGCTCCAGCGCAAATCACCATCAGCCGGCTGAGGACTGAGTTGCGTTGAGCGGAAAAATGCGCCGTACAAAAACGCGGCACAGAGCAGCACACTGGTGATGCTGGGCGATTGAAAGGCCATGCCCAGCCAGTGCGTGGGCACGTAGGGCCCGGCAAACCAGCACCCCAGCGCAACCAAACCCGCCGCAGCCATGCGCCAGCGCACCGGCCAGGCCTTGCCAAAAATGGCAACAGCACATGCCAGCACCACGCTCCAACCCAGACTCAGCCACAGGTGCATCAGCCAAGGCGCAGGCAGGGCGGGTGTATCCATTGCCATCAACTGACCCATCCAGTTCAATCCCTCGGCGCTCATGGCTTTGCTCCAAAACGTTGCCAAGCAAGGCGTTGCCGGTCCACCGTGTAGCTCACCCACAGGCTGCCATCAACCCAGGCCATGGCGGGGTAAGAGTATTCGTCGATTTCTGCACCCTGCTCCATGGCATGAATGGGCGTCCAGTCGGTGCCATTGGTTGATCCGCTCAGCATCAACGCTGCGCGGCTCCCGGGCGAGGTGTTGTGGGCCAAGACTATTTGCCCCGGAGCCAATGCCATACCCCCCACGGCGGAGTCGGGGTTAACCAAATTCAAATCAGGTAAATCCGCCCAGGTGCGACCACCATCGGCGGTACGGGCGGCAATCACCCGGCCATTGGGACGCTCATCGCGCATTAACGCCGTCCACTCAGTGGCCGTGCTGGCCAGCAGGGCTGGCTGCAGGGAGTAGTTGCGCCGGGAGATACGGGTTGTGCCCAAGAACTCGCCATTGCGATCAAAACGCAGCGCCACGGGGTATTTGAGGCCCAGCTCAAAATGCACCGGCAGCACCATGCCACCATCCGCCAAGGGCTGCGGCGCATTTCGTACCAGGTGGCTGGTATTCCACAACCAGCCCAAGGGGACAATCCGCACCGGCTCAAAGGTCAACTCCTGTAACGCATTGCCGGCACTGGTTTGCCGCAAATGCAACACCCGGCTCGCCGCCCAGCCGCCCCAGCCTGTGGCGACCACAAACAGGTGCATTCGGCCCGTGGCGTCCAGCCAAGCCACCGGGTTGCCCAACCGGCGCACACCAAAACCGAGTTGCGCAGCCAAGGTATGCCGATTCACCACAAACCGCGCCGGTGCCCACTGCTGGCGGGCGCGGTCAAATTGCGATGCGGCAATTTGCACATTGGGCCCGCTTTCGCGTTCCCCGGAAAACCAGAAAACAGTGAGTGCTGCAGCGTGCCCTGCGGGCATGGCCAGCAAGGTACTAGCGTGCGCCGCTGCGGTATCTGGTGGCATGGGGATCACGCCCCTCTCAGCGAGTTGGAGCGCACTAAACGGCAGTGCGACGGAAGTTGCAGGCCAAACCGCCTGCGCCGGTGCAGGCGTGGCCGGGCGTTGCCACAGGTCTAGGCCCAGCACGGCACCGGTGGCCAGCATGGCGGCCAGCAGGCGCAAGCTAAGGCTAGAAAAATTCATGCGCCGATCTTAGTGGCAGCCGCGCGCTATTGGCCCTGCCGCCTGCAAATATGCACAACTGCAGTAACAATGGGCACCCCCATT
>CAJASG010000344.1 GCA_903944555.1 uncultured beta proteobacterium | reverse complement strand
GTTTGGATACTTTGTAAGCGCGGCACAGTTCGGTCGCGCCACCGGCGTCGGAGCCGGGGGGGGCTGCATTGGCGACTTTGGCTTTGGGGACTTTGATCCAGGCCAGCACTTCGTCGGGCGCCATGACATTCTTGCGGTAGCCGGTGTACAGGTCCTCCAGCGGCATTTCGCGGTGTTTGACGACGCCTTTGCGCAGGTGCATCAGCACCACCTGGGCGCCGAGCGCAATCAGCAGGGGCATGGAGTCTCCAATGGGCGAGCCGTTGGCAACGTTGCCGCCCAGCGTGCCGGAGTTGCGCACCGGCAGCCCGGCAAAGCGGTTGGCGAACCCGGTCAGTTCCGGGCGGTCTGCCACCAAGGCGGCGAACGCGTCGGTCAGGGTTACCGCTGCCCCAATCGCCATGTGGTGCGCATAGTGCTCCACGCGCTGTAGCTCTGCTACCTGGGTCAGGTCGATGATGCAGTCAAACTGCATGTGCATTTTGGTGATCCACAGGCCCACATCGGTGCAG
Organism: uncultured beta proteobacterium; assembly: GCA_903944555.1. Lineage (GTDB taxonomy): Bacteria > Pseudomonadota > Gammaproteobacteria > Burkholderiales > Burkholderiaceae_C > Allorhodoferax. The sequence goes on along the minus strand of CAJASG010000344.1, from coordinate 1,462 downwards.
CCGGCCACCAGCTGGGCTTTGGGGTGTTGGGCCCGTAAAGCGAGCAGCTGGCGCAGGCTGGTGGGAGATTTATAAGCAAAATCAGCCTCTTGCCCTTGTGGCGCCTGCGCTATTTGCTCTAATTTTGATAGCAATTCAACTTCATCAACCGCCACGCCGGGTAGCGTTTGCATGGTTTGCGCTGCGTCCAGCAGTGCTTTGTAGCCGGTGCAGCGGCACAGGTTGCCGGACAGGGCGGTTTGTGCCTGCGTGCGGGAGATGGACTCGCCCTTGGTGACATGGTTCTGGTACAGGCCAAACAGGCTCATGACAAAGCCGGGTGTGCAAAAGCCGCATTGTGAGCCGTGGCATCGGGCAATGGACTCTTGCGCGGGATGCAAGTCTCCGTCCGGCTTTGCGATGTCTTCCACGGTCCACAGGGCCTTGCCTTGTACCGAATGCGCCAGCTTGATGCAGCTGTTGACCGCGCTGTACTTCACCGCGCCGTTGTGGCTTTCGCCAACGACTACGGTGCAGGCGCCGCAGTCGCCCTCGCCACAGCCCTCTTTGGTTCCGGTGCAGTGCAGGTCTTCGCGCAGCACCTCAAGCAGTGTGCGGTTGGGGTTCACGTTGGGCAGGCTTACGACTTCGCCGCCCCGGATAAATGTGAGTGCTGGTGTGCGCATAGGGTTTCCTCGTGCGGGAAGGGTAAATCGGTAGGTGGCCGCCCCGCATAAGGATTAGCATATGGCAAAAATCCGGTTTTACGTTGTTGGGGGGGTGAATGCGGGACAGGTTGGCATCAACCTTGCTGAAGCCCAGGGCCGGTTTTGCCGGTGCAAGCGTGTAAAGTTGGTGGCAGTTGCGGCGCATGGTGAGAGTGACAAACAGGTGTAAACACAAAAACATGACGATTCCCAGACTTCAATTGACCGGTATTACCAAGGCCTACCCCGGTGTGGTGGCCAATAGCGACGTGTCGCTGACCGTGATGCCGGGTGAGACCCATGCGGTGCTGGGGGAAAACGGCGCGGGCAAGTCCACGTTGATGAAAATCATTTACGGCTCGGTCAAACCCGATGCCGGGCAGGTCAGGATCAACGGCCAACTGATGCAAATTCGCAACCCCAAGGAAGCGCGCGCCAACGGCATCAGCATGGTGTTTCAGCACTTCAACCTGTTTGACACCATGACGGTGGCCGAGAACGTGTGGCTGGGGCTGGCGCGCAGTTCGCTGGAGCAAGTCACTGCCAGCATTGTGGCCAAGGCCAATGAATACGGGCTGGACATTGATCCCCAACGCCCGGTCCACACCCTGAGCGTGGGCGAGATGCAGCGGGTGGAAATCATCCGTGCCCTGCTGACCCGCCCCGAGCTTTTGATTTTGGATGAGCCGACCTCGGTGCTGACACCGCAGGCGGTGGAGAAGCTGTTTGTGGTGCTGAAGAAACTAGCCTCCGAGGGTTGCAGCATTTTGTACATC
>CAJASG010000343.1 GCA_903944555.1 uncultured beta proteobacterium | reverse complement strand
TGCACGTGCACCAGTCGGTCTGGAAAGACGGCAAGAACCTGTTTGCTGGCGACGGCTATGCAGGTCTGTCGGACTTCGCGCTGTACTACATCGGCGGCATCATCAAGCACGCCCGTGCTCTGAACGCCATCACCAACCCCGGCACCAACAGCTACAAGCGCTTGGTGCCCCACTTCGAAGCTCCGGTCAAATTGGCGTACTCTGCCAAGAACCGTTCTGCTTCGATCCGCATCCCCTTTGTGGCAAACCCCAAAGGCCGTCGCGTGGAAGCCCGTTTCCCCGATCCACTGATGAACCCTTACCTGGGCTTTGCCGCCTTGTTGATGGCAGGTCTGGACGGCGTGGAAAACAAGATTCACCCCGGCGAAGCTGCCACCAAGGATCTGTACCATCTGCCTCCCGAGGAAGACAAGCTGGTCCCCACCGTGTGCCACAGCCTGGACCAGGCGCTGGAGCACCTGGACAAGGACCGCGCGTTCCTGACCAAGGGTGGTGTGTTCACTGACAGCATGATCGATGCCTACATCGAACTCAAGATGCAAGAAGTGACGCGTTTCCGGATGTCAGTGCACCCAGTCGAGTACGACATGTACTTCTCCCTGTAATTCCCGCTGCCCTTGTGGCAGTTGGATGCACTTCAAAAAGGACGGCACATGCCGTCCTTTTTTTTAGGGAACGCGCAGGCATGTTTTGTATCCAAACGTAGTGCCGCCCGGGGGTATTTTGTTTTTCAGAGTTTTTTGACGCATACTGACCGGACGGCCCCACAGTGGAGCCAAGTAAATACAGCATGAAACCTATTTTTTTAATTCCGTTGGTCGCCGTCGGACTGGCAAGTGGGGTATTCGCCCAAGAGCGGATTTACCGTTGCGGCAACGAGTACACCAACACCGTCTCCGAGGGGCAAGCAAAAAATTGCAAGTTGGTCTCCGGTGGCAATGTCACGGTCGTCCAGGCGCACAAGCCCAGCGCAGCATCCGGGAATCGTGCCGCCACCGCTGCCCAGCCCAGTCAGCGTGTCGATACGGGCGATCAACGTGCCAAGGACTCTGATTCGCGTTTGATTCTGGAGTCTGAGCTTAAGAAGGCGGAGGCCCGCCATGCTGAACTCCTCAAGGAGTACAACAACGGAGAGCCCGAAAAGATGGGGCCAGAGGCGCGCAATCACCAGAAATACCTGGACCGCGTGGGCGAACTCAAGGCCAGTATCAGCCGCAATGAAAGCGATATCGCCGGTATTCGGCGCGAATTGGGTCGCGTTCCTGGCGCTTCAAGTGCGTCTACGTTGAAGTAATCGCTTGAAAACACTGGATCTGCTCCCCCTCGCGCGCTTCCATTCTTTTGACCTGCTGGCCACCTTGGTGGCTGTAGTGCGTGCGGATGGAACGGTATTGTTCTCCAATTCAGCGCTGGAGGACGCGCTGGGCACCTCGCGCCGGGCCATTGTTGGTTCCTGCTTTGCCGATGCGTTTACCGAACCATTGCAGCTTAAGACAGCCCTGACCGGCGCGCAAGGCAACACCTTTGCCGCCATCCGGTACGACGCGCTACTGAAGCGCGTGGGTACTGAGCCCATGCCGGTGCATGTGATCATTACCTGCAACCAGTTGGGCGACGAAATCATTGTGGAGATGGTGCCGCAGGAGCAACAAACCCGCCAGGACCGCGAGGAGCGCCTGGCAGAGCAGGCCCAGACCAACAAGGAGCTCATTCGCAACCTGGCCCATGAGATCAAGAACCCACTAGGTGGCATTCGTGGCGCAGCCCAGTTGCTTGAGATGGAGATGGAGTCGCCGGACCTCACGGAATACACGCAGGTCATCATTCGCGAAGCCGATCGGCTGCAAAGCCTGGTGGACCGCCTGCTGGCGCCGCACCGGCGCCCGCACTTGGTGGGGGATGTCAATATCCACGAGGTGTGTGAGCGCGTGCGCTCTTTGATTTTGGCCGAGTTCCCCAAGGGCTTGCGGGTGGTGCGTGATTACGACATCTCCATCCCCGAGTTCCGGGGCGACCGTGAGCAACTGATCCAGACGGTGCTGAACATTGCGCACAACGCCTGTCAGGCGCTGGTGGAGCGCATCGCAGCAGGCGACGCCAATCTGACCTTTCGCACGCGCGTGTCGCGGCAAATAACTTTCGGCAAACAACGTTACCGGTTGGCATTGGAATTGCATGTCATCGACAACGGACCTGGTGTGCCAGATTCGATCAAGGACCGCATTTTCTATCCGCTGGTGTCGGGCAGAGACGGTGGTTCAGGCTTGGGGCTCACATTGGCGCAAACCTTTGTACAGCAGCACCATGGCTTGATCGAAGTCGATAGCGTGCCCGGCCGTACGGATTTCAAAATTCTGATTCCGTTACCGTAATTTGCAGAAAAAGACAGAGGTAGGCAGAACATGAAACCGATTTGGATCGTAGATGATGACCAGTCCATCCGGTTTGTACTGGAGAAGGCGCTCTTACGCGAACACCTGCCCACCCGCAGTTTCTCCAACCCCCGTGACGTATTGGCGGCGTTGAACACTGCGGCGGACGACGAAGGTCCGCAAATTCTGGTTAGCGACATTCGCATGCCCGGTGGTTCGGGGCTGGATCTACTGGAAAAGGTCAAAGCCAAACATCCGGGGCTGCCGGTCATCATCATGACGGCGTTCTCGGACTTGGACAGCGCCGTCAGCGCTTTTCAGGGCGGTGCCTTTGAGTATTTGCCCAAGCCGTTTGACTTGCCCAAAGCGGTAGAGCTGATCCGCCGTGCGGTGGAAGAAAGCCTGCGCGAAGAAGTGGCGGAAGAGCGCATGGCAGAGGCACCGGAAATGCTGGGCCAGGCACCGGCCATGCAGGATGTGTTTCGTGCCATTGGCCGCCTGTCGCAAAGTAATGTCACGGTGATGATCACCGGTGAATCGGGCTCCGGCAAAGAACTGGTGGCGCGGGCGCTGCACAAACATTCGCCACGCGCCAACGGGCCGTTTGTGGCGATCAATACCGCAGCCATTCCGAAGGACCTGCTGGAGAGCGAGCTGTTTGGCCATGAACGCGGCGCTTTTACCGGCGCACAAACCATGCGCCGAGGCCGCTTTGAGCAAGCCGACGGCGGTACGTTGTTTTTGGACGAGATCGGCGACATGCCGTTTGAGTTGCAAACCCGCCTGCTGCGGGTGTTGAGCGACGGCAATTTCTACCGGGTCGGTGGTCACAGTGCCGTGAAAACCAATGTGCGGGTGATTGCCGCGACCCACCAGAATCTGGAGCAACGTGTCATCGATGGGGCATTCCGTGAGGATTTGTTTCACCGCCTCAACGTGATCCGCCTGCGTTTGCCTGCCCTGCGGGAGCGCCGCGAAGATGTGTCCATGTTGACGCGGCATTTTCTGCAGCAAAGCGCCCAGCAGCTGGGCGTGGAGCCCAAGCGCATCTCGGACGCTGCACTCGCATGGATGGAGAATTTCGGTTTTCCGGGCAATGTGCGCCAGTTGGAGAATATCTGCCACTGGCTCACCGTGATGGCCCCATCGCAAGTGATTGAGCCCAAAGACTTGCCACCAGAAGTGGGTGTTACCCGCGCAATGGCAGGGTCTGACACAACGCCGCCCGCCAAGGTAGCTGTCGTGGAGGAGCATGTGGTTGGTGAGGGCGCGCCAATCCAGGCGCCGTCCCCAGTCGCGGTCTTGTCCGCCATGCCGGAGTCATCCGCTGCGCCGGCAGCGCCCATGCCCTTGGTCGGCTCTTTGCAGGGCTGGGAGCTTGATCTGGAAACTGAGGCTGTTGCGTTGCTGGGTGCGGGTCAGACGGACGTGTGGGACGTTTTAACCCGCCGGTTTGAGTCGCGCCTGATTTTGGCCGCGCTGGCCAATACCAAGGGGCGTCGCATCGAAGCTGCCCAAAAGCTGGGCATTGGGCGCAACACCATCACGCGCAAGATTCAGGAACTGGGTTTGGAGTAGGTCGGTTCTGATCGCATCAGGAGTAGCAAACCAAGTGCGAGTCCAATGTGCAGGAAATCGCCCGGTTGAAGGGCCCCGAACTGGAACTTGGCCGCAAAAGCGCCCAACGCAAGCAGTATCAGCAATCCTGCAGCGGTCGTTTTGCCTTGCCTGCGGGATATTCCCGCGCTGACAATCGTCAGTGCCGATAGGACCGCGCACACGGCAGCCCATGCTTTGAGCTGGGCCACCATGACCAGCACGGTGCAGATCACTGCGGCAACTACCGCAAATATCCAGGCATAGCGACGCTGTGTGGCAACTGCGCTGGTCGGCTGGCTGACCGCGATCCCCAACAACGGTAAACCAACCCCCGCCCCCAACATGGATACAAACTGGTGCAACGCCGGAAGCGGCAGCAGACCGGAGAACCGGAGCGTGCCGAGTGCCGCCGCACTGCCCAAGATCGTGCACGCCATTCGCAGTGATGGTTTGGATTGCGCCGTCAGCACAACCACCCCAAAAGCGACCGCAGCCAGAATGCCGTCAAACAGTGCCTGCCAGTTCATGTCAGCTCCATTGCGCGAGGGTGCACGGCTGCTGCGCGCTCTCGATAGAGGATAGCCAAGGTGGCCAACGACACCACAAGTGCCATTGCTCCCGCAAGGCGGCCCAGCGGAGAAACTGCATGAAACCAGATGCCCCCCATGAGTGCGCCGAATACGAGAGTGGCGCGCAGCGCTTCCAGGACAATGGCCCAACGCTTTCCTTCAAACAGCATGGCCAGACAAGCGGTGTTGCCAGCAATGAACACGGTACAGATCAAGCGCACTGGCATGGACAGGCTCGCAGCCACCAGTAACAAATCAAGAACCAGACACAAAATGAGCACGCAGGCTGTCAAGCCGTATATCTTTTGCCACCTGGATGACGGTGTTTCGAACCGGGTGCTGTCTGGCAATTTGGTGAAATCTGTTGTTTGACCCTGGGTAGACCAGCCGGGTGGGGCAAAAACCACCATCAACTTGTTGCGCCAACCGGCCGCCTCAAAGGCTTCGCGCCAGACGCCTACAAAGTTCTTTATATTGCCCCATACAGGGCTCCAACTGTTCAAGGGCGTCAAAATGCCATACACCACGGGCTCCTCATCTCGCTCCGCAGCGTAGGTGCCAAACAGCCGGTCCCACACAATGAGGGTGCCACCGTAGTTCATATCAATGCAGTAGGGGTTACGCCCATGGTGAACACGGTGGTTGGATGGGGTGACGAAAACACGGTCAATCCAGCCAAGCTTGGGGACCAGCTGTGTATGGCTCCAAAACTGGTAGATCGCACTCAGCAGCGCAGTGATTGCAAAAACCTCAACCGGAATTCCGACGATGGCCATGGGCAGATAGAAAATCCAGTAGAAAAACTGGTTCGTCCACGACTGGCGCAGGGCGGTGGAGAGGTTGAAGTCTTCGCTGGAATGGTGCACGACGTGGGAGGCCCACAG
>CAJASG010000342.1 GCA_903944555.1 uncultured beta proteobacterium | reverse complement strand
TTCAACGCACTCAGCGTGGAATATGGAAAGTGGTGTTTTCCACGACACGCATGGCAGTCTGCGGTTCCGCCAGTGGTTGAACCACAAACTGAATGGGCAGCGTCTGCCCGGCCGACGGCGCGGCGCTGACACCCGGCAGGCGCACGCTCACCGTCACGGTCCGCGCCTCTACCGGACGCAACGCGACCTCCACCGGCTGGACCAGCGCTAGCCCCGGCGCGCCCAGCACGTCCACCCGGTAGTTCTGCGCTGCCTCGGTGGCGTTCATGAGGTGCAGGCGGTAGACGTTTTCCACCGCACCGCCATGGACCACCCGCGCCATCACCCCCCGGTCGCGGATCACATCCACCCGCAGCGGGCTGCGCAGGCCAAGGGTGACGGCAAAGGTAATGGCCACCCCCAACAGCAACGCGCCGTACATCAGCACCCGGGCGCGCAGCACCCGCTTCAGCAAGGTCGGCTTGTCCCAGCCTTGGGCCAAACCGTTCTCGGTCGAGTAGCGGATCAACCCTCGGGGGTAGTCCATCTTGTCCATGACGGAATCACACACGTCGATACAGGCGGCACAGCCAATGCAATTGCTCTGCAAGCCGTCGCGAATATCGATGCCGGTGGGGCAGACCTGCACACACAGCTTGCAGTCGATGCAATCGCCCAGTCCCGCCGCGGCGGGCACAACCGAGCGGGGCCGCGACCCACGGGACTCACCCCGGGCGCTGTCGTAACCAATGATCAGGGTGTCGCGGTCGAACATCGCGCCCTGAAAGCGTGCATAGGGGCACATGTGTTTGCACACCTGCTCGCGCAGGTAGCCGGCGTTGCCATAGGTCGCCAGGCCATAAAACAGCACCCAAAACGTATCCCACGGTCCCATGAGGAAAGCCGGTGCGGCTGCCGCCAGGGACTGGATCGGGGTGAAGTAACCGACAAACGTGAAACCCGTCCACAGGCTGATGCCCAACCACAGAATCTGCTTGGCCGTCTTGCGGGCCACCTTGTTCGGCGTCCACGGCGATTGGTCCAGGCGCTTGCGCGCGTGATGGTCGCCCTCGACCTGGCGCTCGACCCAGAGAAAAATTTCGGTGTGCACCGTTTGCGGACAGGCATAACCACACCACAGCCGCCCCGCCACCGCCGTGAAGAAAAACAGCGCCAAGGCGCACAGCACCAGCAGCACCGTCAAAAAAATCAGGTCCTGCGGGTACAGGGCCAGACCGAACAGAAAGAAGCGCTGCCCCTCCAGGTCGAACCACACCGCCTGCCGCCCATTCCACTGCAGCCACGGGGTGCCGTAAAACACCAGCTGCGTGATCCACACCAGCACCCAGCGCCAGGTGGCAAACCAGCCGCTCACCGCACGCACGTAGATTTTGTTTTTGGCCTCCACCACAAACAGGGAGGATGAAGACGGGCCGTCGGCTGCGGCCACGATGGGAATGATTCTCTTGGACATGGCCGCCACTGTGCCGTCTTTCAGACTGTATTGGTAGATTCAGTTTTTATCTAAAAAACCATATCAGATGAAAACCACCGCTACCATCACCCCATGAAACGCTACGAACAGTACGCCCAGGAGATTGCCGAACTGATCCGTGCACAGACCCTGCGGCCCGGCGACCGGCTGCCGTCGGTGCGGCAAGCCAGTACCCACCGCCAGATCAGTCCGTCTACGGTATTTGAGGCCTATTACCTGCTCGAAGCCCGTGGCCTGATTCAGGCCCGGCCGCGCTCTGGCTACTACGTCAACGCCCAGCGGCCCTCCCCCCAGGCGGAGCCTCGCACCGCACCGCCGGGTGCGCAGTCCAGCAGCGTGGAGATCAGCGACCTGGTGTTTGAGGTGCTGGAGTCCACGCGCCACCTGGACGTGGTGCCGCTGGGCTCGGCTTTTCCCAGCCCCACGCTATTTCCGCTGGACAAGCTGGCCCGCAGCCTGACCCCGGCCATGCGCAAGGTGGAACCCCAGCGCCTGACGGAGGACCTGACCTTGGGCAACGAGCGCCTGCGCCGCCAGATCAGTCTGCGTTATGTGGTGGAAGGCGCTGCGGTGGAGATGGACGAGGTTGTCATCACCAACGGCGCCATGGAGGCGCTGAACCTGTGCCTGCAGGCGGTGACCCAGCCCGGTGACGTGGTGGCGGTGGAGTCGCCCACGTTTTACTCCGCCTTGCAGGCGCTGGAGCGGCTGCACCTGCGTGCGGTCGAGGTAGCCACCCACCCGCGCGACGGGGTGGACCTGGAGTCGCTGGCGCAGGTGCTGCAGCGCCACCCGGTGAAAGCCTGCTGGTTCATGCCGAATTTTCAAAATCCACTGGGTTGCCTGATGCCCGACGCACGCAAGCAGGCTCTGGTGGAACTGCTGGCCCGCCATGCCGTGCCTCTGATTGAAGACGATGTGTACGGCGAGCTGTATTTCGGCCTGCGCCGCCCCCTGCCCGCCAAGGCCTACGACCGCCAGGGGCTGGTGATGCACTGCAGCTCGTTTTCCAAATGCCTGGCACCGGGCTACCGGGTTGGCTGGGTCGCAGCCGGGCGTTTTGCCCAGCAGGTGCAGCGCCTGAAACTTACCACCACCCTGTCCACCGCCATACCGTCGCAGTTGGCACTGTCGGACTTTTTGCAAGGTGGTGGTTATGAGCGCCACCTGCGGCAGCTGCGCCAGACGCTGGCGGCGCAGCAGGCCCTGGCGCTGCGCCTGGTTGCCCGGCACTTCCCCAAAGGCACCTGCGTCACCCGGCCCGAAGGCGGGTACTTTTTGTGGCTGGAACTGCCCCACGCGGTCGACGCACTGCAACTGCAGCGCCTGGCCCTGTCGCAACGCATCAGCGTGGCACCCGGCCACCTGTTCTCACCCGACCGGCGCTTCAGCCACTGCCTGCGCCTGAACTATGGCCACCCGGGTGACCCGCGCTTTGAGGATGCGCTGAAAACGCTGGGGCAACTGGCTTGTGCGCTGGTTGGAAAACAGGTCTGAATTCGTCCCAAAGTGGTCTGTCACATTGCAATATGGATCTGCCATTTGCTGTCGTTAAGTTAAAGTCCTTGCCCTCAGGGTGAGGGTTGCCCATTTCGAGCACTTCGCACCTCAAGGGGCATCGGTTCCCCAGTGGCTTGGTTTAAAAAAGCATGCTCTGGGCCTTTAGGGGGGATGACGGCTGATGCGGCTGGGCAAGCTGTGGCTTAAACAAAAAGGAAACAATATGCTGTTAACTGATATCGCCGTCGAGCACACGCTGGTGTCCAAAAATAATGGGGTTCGTCAGACTTATCTGCTGCATCCGTTTACCAATACGCAACGAGATACGCTTGGCAAATTCGAGATCGTTCGTGACATCCGTGAGCCAGGGTTCAAAGATGTTAAACGCTCAGCCTTCGTGACGTTTCAACAATTGGCGGAGTTGTATGCGAAAGGCGTACTCGAAGAATTCGGGTTTTCCGTTCGCATGTGTCCGGGTCAGGGCACGCCCCTCACTGTGAATCCACCAAAAAAGATACTGCCAACCAGCATCAGGCCAGGCTCATCGTTCGACCTGGCTACTCGAAAGGTGGATGTTTCAATACCTGCTAACCGCGAATTGAGAACAGCTTTGCTTCGCACTAACGTCAAGCTTTGAGGGTAATGACGCTATTAGATATGGGAGTGCCTGTGAATCCATCCGTTGCCCATGCCGAACTCATCGCCACTTTCAAGCGGGCTCGGGCAGATGCTGCTCACAAGTTCGGATTGATCAACGCTGCTAGACAAAAAGGGCCCAAGGCGGTCCAAGCGGCCGCCGAAACAGCCGCAAAGGCAGCAAAACGCAGGGACTCGTATGCCAAGAAGCTGGATGCCCTGGGAGTGAGCCTCACGGATTGAGCGCGGCCCAGCCTACTGCCCGACACCACCCATTGGCGACCACCCCCAACTGGCCCCAAGCGATAGCAGCAACCGACCCAAACCAACCTTTCAGCTGCTACTGGCAGTACTAAAAATCGCTACGCAGTGTGCCAGGTACTTTCACCAAAGCACCTGCATCACTCGGCCCAAAGGCGTGTGTGTTTTTGTGGCTAGAGCTAGCCTACGCGGGGATACGCTTAAGAAGTTGAGGCAGTTGGTTTGCCCATTTTCCGAATGCCTGACAACCCTGGTTTCTGCCGCCCGGTCTCCTAGTGGACGGCTTATGCGCAGGACAGGATGCGCCGCTGGTTCAGTAACACCTTCATGCGCCTTGGCAGTCAGGGCCATACAACTGCAGGAGGGCATCGGCATTGCGATCGATCAGGACGAGTCGATCACCCAATTGGGTAAAGGCCTGGGCGACGGCCTGCCCCAGGTTGCCGGCGGCGCCGGTAATGATGGCAGTGCGTGACGCGGCGCTCACAGTGTTACCCCTTGGCGCTTCGCCCGGGGGTAGTGCCCATCACCCCGGTGGAAAACCCGGTCCTCGGGGAGAACATCGCCCGGCTGCAGTTCCGGCTCCTGGGTGGCCATCTCGTACAGCGGGGCGAAGTCGATGCGTGTGAACTCCAGCAGCTCGTCCAGGTCGCGTATCACGAAATAGGTCTCCTGAAAGTCGTCGATACGGTAGTGGGTGCGCATCACCCGCTGCAGATCAAACTGGATGCGGTTCGGCGACGCACTGTCCAGGCAGAACTGCGACTCGGTATACGACGAAGCGATGCCCGCACCGTACAAGCGCAGACCGTCACCTTGTTGCAAAAGGCCAAACTCCACGGTGTACCAGTACACCCGGGCCAGCTGGCTCAAATTGCCCAACTTTTGCGCACGCAGGCCACCGGCACCGTAGGCCTGAATGAAGTCAGCAATGGCCGGATTCATCAACATGGGCACGTGGCCGAACACATCGTGAAACACATCGGGTTCTTCCAGATAGTCCAGCTCCTGCGGCTTGCGAATGAAGTTGCCGGACGGAAATCGGCGATTCGCCAGGTGCTCAAAGAAAACATCGTCAGGCACCAACCCTGGTACCGACACCACCTGCCAGCCGGTGCGCTGCATCAGAACATCGTTCAGGCGACGAAAATCAGGGATCTGCTCCGCGCCAATGGGAAGGTCACGCATACCCTGGACGAACTCATCGCAGGCGCGCCCCGGCAGCAGCTTGGATTGGCGCTCGAACAAGGTCTTCCAGGTGGCGTGGTCGGCCGCCGTGTAGGCGTCCCAGCACTGATCAATCGTCCAGTCGGCATTGACGGGTTTGCCGGCCTCGCCCGCTGCAAGCCCGTGTTTTTGAGGCTCATTGTTTGCTTTCATGCTTGCTCCTGCCGCCCCAATAGAGCGAAAGTGCCGTCCGCCTTGCGGGCCCAGTCCCTGTCCAGCGTGGACAAGCCGTTGACGTCATGGGTGGTGAGCGTCACCTCGACACGGTTGTACACGTTGAACCACTCCGGGTGGTGGTTCATCCCTTCGGAAACAATGGCCATCTGCGCCATAAAGCCAAAGGCCGCGGCAAAGTCCTTGAAATGGTAGGTGCGCGAAATAGCACCCCGTTCCCGGTCCACTTTCCAGTCGGGCAATTCGGCCACCAACTCTTGAATCATCTGAATATCCAGGGAAGTCATGTCAATGTCTCCTTTGGTGCAAATGGAACTGTTTAAACCCAGTCAAACTCGCAGGTGAAATGGCGCAGGTACTGTGGCTGTTTGGTGATCTTCACCCCGCGGATGCTGGCGGCTTTTTGTTTCACTTCGTCAATCACCTCCGCAGCATAGTCAAAGTGGCTTTGGGTGTACATGCGCCGGGGGAAGGCCAGGCGCACCAGCTCCATGCTGTGGTAGGTCTCAACTCCGTTCGGTAGGCGTTTGCCAAACATGACCGAACCAATC
>CAJASG010000341.1 GCA_903944555.1 uncultured beta proteobacterium | reverse complement strand
TGCCGGCTGCGGCCTCCACATCGGCCAGCGTCACCGCGCCCTGCGCGCCGGTGCCTTGTACGGACTCGGGGTCCACACCCAACTCCTTGGCCCGTTTACGGGCCGAGGGGGAAATGGCACGGCGCTTTGCCGAAGCAGCCGTTGCCGCGGGGGCCGCAACCTCTCCCGGCTCCAACAACGTAGCCAACACCGTGCCCACCGGAACTTTTTCTCCGGGCTGCACCCGCAATTCGGACAGCACTCCATCGTTCCAGATTTCCACGTCCACCGCGGCTTTGGAGGTATCCACCACCGCAACCACCTGGCCGCGTTTGACGGGGTCGCCAGGCTTCACATGCCAAGTCAGCAAGGTGCCCTCATCCATGTCCGCGCCCAGCGAAGGGAGTTTGAATTCAATCATGCTGTGTCTCCCATCAGGCGCTGTACCGCAGCCACAATCTTTGGCACCTGCGGCAGCGCCGCTTCTTCCATGTGGCGCGCATAGGGGATGGGCACCTCTTCGCTGCACACGCGCGCCAGCGGTGCATCCAGATCAAAAAAGGCCTGCTCACCAATGCGCGCCATCACCTCGGCGGCCAGACTGCCCGAACGCCAACCCTCGTCAACCACCACCGCACGGCGGCATTTACGCACCGAGGCCATGATGGTGGCATCGTCCAGCGGGCGCAGAACACGCAGATCAATCACTTCGCACGAAACGCCCAAGGCGCTCAACTCATCAGCCGCCTTCAGCGCCTTGGGCAAAGAGCCGCCATGGGTGATCAGACTGACATCCGTACCTTCGCGGCGCACGTGCGCACTGTGAATATCCAATGGCTGAGCCTCATCGTCGGGCATCTCGCCTTCCATGTTGTAGAGCTGGGCGTGCTCAAACAGTAGCACCGGGTCCGGGTCGGCCAGCGCGTGTTTCAGCATGCCGCGCGCATCTTCCACAGTGGCCGGCGCCAATACGCGCAGACCCGGCACATGGGCGAACCAGCTCTCAAAACTGTTGCTGTGCTGGGCCGCCACCTGGCGCCCCGCCCCGGTGGCCATGCGGATCACCAGCGGCACAGAAAACTGCCCCCCCGACATGTGCCGCAGCATGGCAGCGGTATTGACAATCGGGTCCAGCGCGAGCAGGCTGAAGTTGACCGTCATCACTTCCACAATCGGCCGCATGCCACCCAGAGCGGCGCCAATGCCGGCGCCCACAAAGCCCAACTCCGACAGGGGCGTGTCACGCACCCGTTCTGAACCAAACTCCTTCAGCAGGCCCTTGGACACGGCGTAAGTCCCCCCATAACGGCCCACGTCCTCCCCAAGCAGAAAAACCCGCGGGTCCACTTGCATCGCTTCGCGCAGCGCCTCACGCAAAGCCTCCCGATAAGTGATGCGGCGCCCCATCACGCAACCCCTTGGGGGGTATGAACATCGCGCAGCAAATCGGCCACCGGCTCCCACGTACCCGCTTCGGCAAAGGCCACGGCAGCATCCACCTCGGCCTGTGCAGCACGGTCCAGCGCCAAAAACTCCTCTTCCGTCAAGCTGCCTTGTGCCTTAAGCCGGGCTGTGAAGGTGTGGATGGGGCCGCGCGTCCTCCAGGCTTCCACCTCCTTTTTGTCACGGTACAGCTCGGGGTCAAACATGGAGTGGGCGCGAAAACGGTAGGTGCGCAGTTCCATAAACATCGGGCCCGCCCCACTGCGGACCTGTTGCGCTGCGCTGCGCACGGCGTCATGCACCGCCACAATGTCCATGCCATCCACCGACACGGTGGCCACGCCGTAGGAGGCAGCCTTGGCGCACAAGTCGGTTTGGGCCTCCGAGCGTGCCAATGCAGTGCCCATGGCATAGAGGTTGTTCTCACAACAAAATAGCACCGGCAACTTCCACAAGGACGCCAGATTCATGGCTTCATGGAACGCCCCCTCCGCCATCGCGCCCTCACCAAAGAAGCAGGCGGTAATCGCCTTGCGCTTGCACATACGGTCGGCCAGCGCCAACCCGGTCGCCAGTGGCAGGCCACCTCCTACGATGCCCTGCCCCCCAAAGAAACGGCTCGCGCGGCTAAACAAATGCATGGAGCCCCCACGCCCGCGCGAGCAGCCCTCTTGCTTGCCATACATCTCCGCCATGATCGGCCCCATGCCCACCCCGTGCAACAGCGCATGCCCGTGTTCGCGGTAGGTGGCCACCACGTTGTCCTCCGGCGTCAAGGCACGCAGGGCGCCGGTGGCAACCGCCTCCTCCCCGATGTACAAGTGCAAGAAGCCACGGATCTTTTGCTGCCCATAGAGTTCCGCCGCTTTTTCTTCCATACGGCGTATGCGCAGCATGTCGGTCAGCATGCCCAAGGCAAAACTCTTGTCCCATGGCACCGGTCCCTCAGGGGGTGCAGGTACTTGAAATGTGCTCATGCTCCGCCCTCCAATGTCGACGTATCGCCCTCGGGCAATCCCAGCTCGCGGGCCTTGAGCAGGCGGCGCATGATCTTGCCGCTGCGGGTACGCGGCAACACCGGCAAGAAGGCGATCTCTTTCGGCGCCACTGCCGCACCAAGGCGTTTGCGGGCATGGGCCGAAATGTCCATGCGCAGCGACTCGCTGGGCTTGTAGCCATCTTTCAGGGAGACAAAGGCCTTCACCACTTCGCCCAGCATTGCATCGGGCTTTCCGATGACCCCGGCCTCGGCCACTGCGGGGCACTCCAGCAGCACGCTCTCCACCTCAAAGGGGCCAATCAGGTGGCCTGCGGACTTGATCACGTCATCAGCGCGCCCAATAAACCAGTAGTAGCCATCGGCGTCCACCCGTGCCAAGTCGCCGGTCAGGTAAAGGCCGTCGCAGAAGCACTTGTTGTAACGCGCTTCATTGTTCAGGTAGCCACGAAACATGGAGGGCCAGCCGCTTTTCAATGCGAGTTCGCCCTCCACATTGGGCAAGTCGATGATGCGCACACGCGGGGGCTCCCCCTCGCCCTCCAGATGTTCAACAATGCAGGCCTCAATGCCTGGCAGGGGTCGGCCCATGGAGCCGGGTTTGATGTCAAAGGCCGGCGTATTGGCGATCATGATGCCGCCGGTCTCGGTCTGCCACCAGTTGTCGTGAATCGGCAGGCCCAGCACGTCCTTGCCCCACCACACAGCCTCGGGGTTCAGCGGCTCGCCCACACTGGCCACAAAGCGCAGGTTCGGGTAGTGGTGTTGGCGAGCCAGCTCGGGCCCCGCCTTCATCAACATGCGAATCGCGGTGGGCGCGGTGTACCAAACGCTGATGTGCTCTTGCTCCAGCAAGGTGTACCAGCGCTCGGCGTCAAACTCCTCGCGGTCAATCAAGGAAGTTACGCCGTGCAACAGCGGCGCAATGATGCCGTAAGAGGTGCCAGTGACCCAACCCGGGTCGGCGGTACACCAGTAACGGTCTTCGCCGTGCAAGTCCAGCGCAAAACGCCCGGTAGCGTGGTGCGTTATGGCTGCGCCATGCACATGGACTGCCCCTTTGGGCGTTCCGGTGGTGCCACTGGTGAAGTGCAGCAGTGCGGGGTCATCGGGCCGGGTTTCCACCGTGGAAAATACGTCGCTGGCCGCAGCCATCAGCTGCCCCAAGTCCAGGGTATCCGGCTCTTGGGTTACACCGCCGTCCTCAGCCACCAGCAACACATGGCGCAGTGTCGGCATTTGCGCGCGCATCGGTTTGACCTTGCGACGGTACAACTCGTCCGTGGTGACCAGCACCTGCCCACCGCCAAGGTTGAGCCGGGTGGCAATGGGCTCCGGGCCAAATGCAGAAAACAGGGGCGTGACCACCGTGCCATTTTTGAGTGCACCCAACACAGCAACATACAGCTCTGGCATGCGTCCGGCCAGCACAAACAGATGGTCTCCCTTGCCCACCCCCAGGGACCGCAAAACATTGGCAAATCGATTGGTTTGGCGCGCCAGATCGCCATAGCTCACATCCAGCGCCGGGCCACTGCGTGAGACAAAACGCAGCGCTACATGCTCCCGCAGGGCACCTGCAGCATGGCGGTCTACCGCCTCAAACCCAATATTGAGTCCACCGCCCGGCAGCCCTTGCAATGCGCGCCGCGCCCCATCCCAAGTGAACGTGCCGCGCTCACCCGCAAAGTCAGCCCAATGGGGCGATAAACGAAGATCTTGTGCCGTCTTACGGATGACGGGAGGTCTGTCCATAACTTCTCCTGTTTTGCCATTTCAGGATAGGTCTGGGCAGATTTTTGGGTGTTGAGATTACTCAACGGCAACCGCCCTTGTGGACGGCTGCGAACAATCCTCAGTACTTGTAGACGCCTTGCCCGGTCTTGCGTCCCAGGCGACCGGCGGCTACCATCTCTTTGAGCAGCGGACAAGCGCGGTACTTGCTGTCGCCAAACTCGCTCAAATACACGTCCATCACTGCCACGCACACATCCAGACCCACCATGTCGGCCAGCGCCAACGGGCCGATCGGCTGGTTACAGCCCAGCTTCATGCCAGCGTCAATGTCTTCAGCCGTGGCCAAGCCTTCGGACAGCACAAAAAATGCTTCGTTGATCATGGGCACCAAGATGCGGTTGACCACAAACCCAGGCGAGTTCTTCACCGTGATGGGCGTTTTACCCAGTTTCTTGGCCATAGCTTCCACATCGGCGTGGGTTGCGTCGCTGGTTTGCAGACCACGGATGATTTCGACTAACGTCATCATCGACACGGGGTTGAAGAAATGCATGCCGATGAATTTTTCAGCACGGGTGGTGACTGCGGCCAGCTTGGTGATGGAGATGCTGGAGGTGTTGGAGGCGATGATGACGTCCGGACCTACGATGGCATCGATCTGTTTGATGATCTTGACCTTCAGGTCGTAGTTCTCGGTGGCCGCTTCAATCACCAGTTGCGACGACTTGAGGTCGTCATAGCTGGTGCTACCCTTGATGCGGGCGAGCGCTGCGTCGCGGTCAGCCGCGCTGATCTTCTCCTTCTTGAGCAAGCGCTCCAAGCTTCCGGCTACGGTGGCAATACCATTGGCCACGGCTGCGTCCGAAATATCGACCATGACAACGTTGATGCCCGACACGGCACATGCCTGTGCAATGCCATTACCCATGGTGCCCGCGCCGATGATGCCGACTGTGGAAATGCTCATACTGAAAACTCCGTTGTTAGTAGTGAAAAAACCCATGTTAACGGCTACTGGCGCGCCGGCTATGCAACACGGACGTTCAACGATCCTGCTTGCCAAGTGCGCCGGACCACTTCTCCATCGAATCGACGACTGAAGTGACCTCGCGGGCAGCATGCACAATGGCGCTCCAGGCCTCCGACTCAACCTTCACTCCGTAGCGGTACATGGGGTTTTCACGCTGGCGTTTATGCACCATCGCATCCAAACGTTCGTCGCTCATATTCATGCCCAATGTGGTCAGTGCCTTGCGCTTCTCGACTTGCAGACCATCAGCCCGAATCAGTTTTACCAAGCGCGCGTGCAACTGTGGGTTGTGCGCTGCTTCACGGGCCTTTTGGTACAGCAGTTCATTGACCAGCGCGGTGCGAACCACCTCGGGTTCTGTATTCACAGACCGCCAAACAATGCTTCCATCAAAGCGAATCAACCCGCGCTTGAATTCCAACTGCGTTTCGGCAATAGAGTGCGCGCTGTGAAAGTTAAACCCCACCTGATTCCAGTCCAGCGCCTCAACATGTTCCCAGTGTTCCAGGCAACGGAAACGCAGCTTGAAGCCAATGTGTTTTTGACGATCGTCATTGCGCATGAATTACTACTATTTCTAAAAAGGCTTTGCGACGGCAAGCACACGAAATTGCCCAGGCCCTTGCCCTTGCCAGGACTTGAACGCATGGTGAAATGCCGGCGCATCCTGAAAACCAAGAAGATAGCCCACCTCCGCCACCGGCATCGCCGTGTTGGCCAGGTAATGGCTGGCCAGCTCGTGACGGGTTCGATCCAGTACGGTCTGAAACGCCACGCCAGCCTCCAGCAAGCGGCGCTGCAGTGTGCGGGAGGATAGGTGCAAGTCGCTCGCCACATCCGTCAGCCTCACCGCACCTTGCCCCAGCCGGGCCGAAATGCACTGGCGCACCTGCACCACCACGCCGGCCTCACGCGGGTGGCGCGCCTGCAACAACGCGTCGGCATGTTGCTGCAACAGCGGCAGCAAGGCCGTGTTGGCCTGGGGAATGGGCCAGTCCAGCACATAGGCCGGGAACACCACCCGGTTCTCCGCAGCACCCCAGCGCACGCGTGCGCCACTCAGCTCTGCAATCCGCGCTGCAGTAACTTTGTCGGTGTGGTGCATGAACTCCATATCAAAGTCGGCCAGCGACCGCCCCACCAGCCAATGCGCACAGGTCTGAATACCTGCGAACACCGACTCAGCCAGCGTTCCCGCCATTGCGTGGGTGGCATAGTCATTGCGCCAGGCGTAGGCCACCGCATCCCCCAGGGGCGTAAAACTGGAGCGACCCAGGTCGTGCACCAGGGACTCGAAGCGCAGCACCTGCTGCAAAGCGTCCCCGAGGGTGGCGCACGCCAGCAACAAGATTCCATTCACGCCATAGGTCGTGGGCTTGACCTGCTGACCCAGTGCCCAGCCAAACAGCGGGCCACTGTGCTCCCGCGCGGCCTGCAGCAATGCGAGGTAACTAGCGACAGACACGTCCCCGTCATCCAGAGCCACGCGCCCCGTGACGGCAGACAGCTGCGCGTCGTTCATCCCTGCTGCGCGCGCCGCATCCCAAAGCGTGTGGGCATAAGAGGCCACTACGCGCGCACTGGAAAGCGTGGTGGTGTTCGTCGCTTGGTGGAGCAGGGGGGCGGACATCGGGGAATGATAGCCGGGGGGAGATTAGTAGCCACACTGCAAGGTGACACAAAGTTTCGTCCTGTATCCTCCAAAAATCGAATCGTTAACTTGACTCAAATCAAAGAGATTGAAAAAAAGGGATAGATGTGCGTGATATTGAAGAAACGGGCCTCTTGAAAAACGTATCGATCCGCACCAAGCTGGCCCTGCTCGCGGGAATAGCAGCAGCCATGCTGTTGTTGACGGCGGGTTACTTGCTCTGGCAGCAATACCAGGCGAGCTATGAATCCAGAAAGGTCGCTATTCGCCAGAATGTAGAGGTGGCCGCCTCGATCGTCGACTGGGCCTATCAACAAGAAGCATCTGGTCAGCTCAGCCGTGACCAGGCGCAAACTATAGCCATCAAGGCCGTCAACGATGCACGTTACTCTGGCAAAGAGTATTTTTGGATCAATGACCTGAACGTCAAGCTTATTACGCATCCATTTCGTCCAGACCTGAATGGCAAGGATGTCAGTGGCGTTAGAGATCCCGATGGCAACGCAGTATTCGTCGCTTTTGTAGACACCGTCAAAAAGGACGGATCAGGCTACCTTAGTTACCTCTGGCCCAAGCCAGGTCAAGACAAGCCCGTCGAAAAGGTCTCGTTTGTGACTGGCTTCAAGCCATGGGGATGGGTGATCGGGTCGGGTTTGTATATGGACGACCTGCGAACTGCATTCGTGTCCAGCCTGCAAAAAACCGCTGCTGTACTGCTCGCAGCCATCGCATTGACTGCGGGCATGGCCTTCGCGATTTCCCGAAGCATTATTCGCCCGCTACAACGCGCGGTGCTGGTGGCGCAATCCGTGGCACTTGGCAAGCTCGACAACAACACAACGACCAGTGCCAATGACGAAACAGGGCAATTGCTGCAAGCCATGGGTGGCATGCAAAACACCTTGATTGCCTTCAACACAGCGCAACAGGAAATGGCGCACCATCACAATGACCTTGGACAAACCAGCCACAGGCTCCCGGAAAGTGCGTTCTCGGGAGCTTTCAAGGACATGGCCAAAAACTTCAACGGCATGGTGCACGCCCAAGCGGATATGAATTCACGGCTGGTCGAGCTCATTGGAATGTACATACAAGGGCAATTTGACCAGCGTATGGACCCATTGCCAGGAGAAAAGCAAAAAGTGAGCGCTGCAGCAGAAGGAGCCCGCCAACAGCTTCAGGCTGCGGACGTCGCTGCGCGTTACAACGCGGGTATCCGGGCTGCACTGGACAAAGTCAATTTACCAGTGCGCATCGCTGCGGACGACGGCACCATCCTGTATGTCAACGAGGCTCTGCAGGCGGTCCTAAAAACCTACGAGGCTGGCTTTCGCAAACAAATTCCGGGCTTCGATCCCAGCAAAATTGTGGGGGAAAGCCTGGGGATGTTTTATGCCGACCCGCAGGCGGCGCTGGCCCGTCTTCGCAACTTGACCGGCACTGCCCGTTCACAGCTTGAACTGGGCGGCAGAATGTACGATTTGGTGACCAACGCAGTCGTCACCAGTGATGGCGTACGTTTGGGCTCCATCGGCCAATGGACAGATATCACCGAACAATTGACCTCGCAAGAAGAGATCGCCACGCTAGTGCGGGCCGCAAGCCAAGGCGATTTCAGCCATCGCATCGCACTGGATGGGAAGAGCGGATTTTTTGAAAATCTCTCTGCCGGCATGAACCAGCTCATGACGACCAGCGAACAGGGGCTTGGCGACGTGGCTGCGCTGCTCGAATCCTTTGCTGCGGGGGACCTCACCCACCGCATCGAGCGGGAGTACACCGGTCTGTTTGGCAAACTCAAGGACAGTGCCAACTCGACGGCAGACAGCTTGACCCGTGTACTCGGTGAGGTACATGACTCTGCGGATGCTCTAACGGGTGCCGCCAATCAAGTCAGTGCTACTGCGCAAGCGTTATCCCAAGCGGCCAGTGAGCAGGCCGCCAGCGTGGAGCAAACCACAGCCACCATTGACAACATGTCGGCATCTATTACGCAAAACAGCGACAACGCCCGCGTGACCGACGGCATGGCCACCAAAACCAGCGCGGAAGCGGTCGATGGCGGTCGGGCCGTGAACGATACCGTGGGCGCCATGAAGCAGATCGCCGCCAAAATCGGTATCGTGGACGACATTGCTTACCAGACCAACCTGCTGGCCTTGAACGCGGCCATTGAAGCCGCCAGAGCGGGTGAGCACGGCAAAGGCTTTGCGGTGGTCGCGGCCGAAGTGCGCAAGCTGGCTGAGCGCAGCCAGGAAGCCGCCAAAGAGATTGGAAGCCTGGCCCAAACCAGCGTGGCAACGGCCGAGCGGGCGGGCAAATTGTTGAACGAAATTGTGCCCAGCATCCAAAGGACCTCTGAGCTGGTGCAAGAGATCGCGGCGGCCAGCACCGAGCAAAGCGAATCGGTTGTGCAAATCGGCGGCGCAATGGGGCAATTGTCCAAAGCGACGCAGCAAAACGCCAGTGCATCGGAAGAACTGGCTGCCACCAGCGAAGAGCTGTCCGGGCAAGCCGAAGCCTTGCAACAAAGCATTGCGTTTTTCAAAATTGGCAGTGGTGCCCTCGCGGGAAAGTCGCGCCAACTGGCGCAACCCAATCGCCGAAGCGCACCACAAAGGTTGGCCATAGGGCGCACACGCGACATCGGGCGGACTGGCAATTTCACGCCTTACTAACAAATAGGTCTGTAAGCCACGTAGAACGTACGCAGACAGCTCCTATATTCATAGCAAAAATGCACAGGGCTGGCGGCCCGGCAGCATAACACCATGCCGTTTGGCGCGTTAGCACAAGCGAATGGCGGCTTGGCAACATGGCAAACGGGCCGCCTTGCTCTACAGTGCTTCCTACTGAATCAACAGGAGCAAGGCATGCGCAGATGGAATGGCTGGGGCGACGACGCCACGTCAATGGACCTGAACGACGGCGCCCGCGCCATGATGGTGGCCCGCCTGGGGCCAGGACACCCCGGTGCGGATGCCACGCGTGAATCCCTGCTGGCGAAGATTCCGGCATCGCGCCTCATCGGCGCCCACCCGCTCATCCAGACCGACGCCTCCACCCGCTTTGCCATGGCCCTGGGCGAGAGCTTTGCCGACTGGATCCGCAAACGCTTTGGCGCCCTGCCCCCCGTGCCGGACGGCGTGGCGTTTGTCGAATCCACCGAGCAAGTGCGCGAACTGCTGGACCTGGCCCAAGCCAACCACTGGATGGTGATTCCCTTTGCCGGGGGCACCAGTGTGGCGGGGCATCTGGATTGCCCCATCAGCGAGCGGCCGATTTTGTCGCTTAACCTGAGCCGCATGAACCGTCTGCTGCACTTGGACAAGCAAAGCCAGCTGGCTACTTTTGGTGCGGGCACGCCGGGGCCACAGGTGGAGGCTCAGTTGCGTGCCCACGGCTACACGCTGGGGCACTTTCCGCAGTCGTTTGAATACTCCACCGTGGGCGGCTGGGTGGTGACCCGCTCCAGCGGCCAGCAGTCACTGCGCTACGGGCGCATTGAGCAGCTGTTTGCCGGAGGCCGCATGGAAACCCCGGTGGGCACACTGACGCTCCCCACCCTGCCCGCTGCCAGCGCCGGGCCGGACCTGCGCGAACTGGTAATGGGCTCCGAGGGCCGCTTTGGCGTGCTGACCGAAGCCACGGTGCGCGTCACCCCGGTGCCTGAGCATGAGAGCTTTCATGCCATCTTTCTACCCAACTGGGACGCCGCCGAAGTCGCTGTGCGCACGTTGGTGCAGCGCAAACTACCCTTGAGCATGATGCGCCTGAGCAACGGCATTGAAACCGAAACCAACCTCACCCTGGCGGGCCACGCCAAGCTCATCGGCTGGATGGAACGCTACCTAGCCCTGCGCGGCTGTGGCTCCGGCAAATGCATGCTGATGTTGGGGGTTACTGCCGATCAGCGCACCGCACGCCTCGCCTTGAAGGAAGCCCGCCGCACGCTGGGTGCCTTTGGCGCGGTCTACATTGGCACGGCCATGGGCTCGAAGTGGCTGGCGAACCGTTTCAAAGGCCCCTACCTGCGCAACACCCTGTGGACGGAAGGCTACAGCGCCGACACGATTGAGACGGCGGTGGACTGGCCCAACGTCAAGGCGCTGATGCTGGCCATGGAGCAAACCTCACGCGACGTGTTTGCGCAATACGGCGAGCGGGTGCATGCCTTCACCCATTTGTCGCACATGTACCCGCAAGGCAGCAGCATCTATTCGCAGTTTGTCTGGGCCAACGCACCGGGCGGCTTCGCGCCCACCTTTGAGCGCTGGCAAAAACTGAAGGCGGCGGTTGCAAAAACCATTGCCGCGCATGGCGGTACGGTCAGCCACCAACACGGCGTGGGCCGTGACCATGCCACCCAGTTGCATGTGGAAAAAGGCCCGCTGGGCATGGCCACGCTGGCCGAGCTGTGCCACCACTTTGACCCCAACAAAATCATGAACCCCGGCAAACTGCTACAGGATGCAGGCCCATGGGCGCAGTAAGCAACGCTGGCAGTTCTGCCACCCAACGCGCCCAGGCGCTGGCGCAACTAGGCACCCAGGAATGGGACCTCGTGGTCATTGGCGGCGGCATCACCGGCGCTGGCGTGGCACAGCAAGCGGCACGCCGGGGCTGGAAGGTGCTTTTGGTAGAGCAACGCGACTTTGCCTGGGGCACCTCCAGCCGCTCGTCCAAGCTGGTGCATGGTGGATTACGGTACCTGAAAGAAGGCGACCTCAAAACCACCTTGCACTCGGTGCGCGAGCGCCAACGCCTGATGCAGGAAGCCCCCGAGTTGGTCGAGCCACAAAGCTTTTTATTCGCCGACTGCGTGGGCCGCAAGCCGGGGCGCTGGTTGTTTCAACTCGGGCTCAACCTCTATGACCTGATGGCCAGACACCGCAGCCACTTCTATGCCTCGCTGAAAGACACCCAAACGCTGGCGCCGGGCTTGAATCCACCGCAACTGCGCGGTGCGCTGGTGTTTACCGACGCCAAAACCGACGACGCCCGCTTGGTATGGCGCGTACTGATGGAAGCCCGGCGCGACGGCGCCGTGGCACTGAACTACGTAGCTGCCAAAGCGCTCACGCTGGACACACCACGGACTGGTCGCGTCAACGGACTCGTGTTGGAAGATGCCATCACCGCCCAGCAGTACACGTTGCGGGCCAAAGTGGTGGTCAACGCCACCGGCGCCTGGGCCGACCAACTGCGCGCAGGCTTGGGCGCCAAGCCGCTGTTGCGCCCCTTGCGCGGCAGCCATCTGGTGGTGCCACATTGGCGCTTGCCGGTAGC
>CAJASG010000340.1 GCA_903944555.1 uncultured beta proteobacterium | reverse complement strand
TGGATGGCGGGTGCACCGGTGGCGCGGATGCGGTCTGCATCAAAGCTGGTTTGCTGATCGCCTTCGATCACCGCCACGGCCAGGCTGGGCGCGTGTTGTTTAAGGGCATGAATGGTGGCGCACAGCAGCGTGGTCTTGCCCGATCCGGGGCTGGAGACCAGGTTCAGTGCACGCACGCCGTGCGCGGCAAAGTGGACACGGTTCTGCGTCGCCACAGCGTTGTTGGCTCCCAGCACATCTTCTTCGATCTTGATGGTGCGCTGTTGGGTGAGGCCCGGCACCGACACCTTTGCCGCGCCCGCACCAAAGTGCAGATCGCCGGTGGTGGGGTGAACTTCGGGACTTGAGTCCGGTTTGCTGGTTCCGGTATTGCTACAGCCGCAGACGACGCACATGGCATATTCCTTTGTTGTTCGTGGGTGAGTTTAGACAACCTGCAAGTCCACCACCCGCAGCTCGGCACCACCGGTGGGTTGCAGTTGGTAGCCACCGCACAAGGGGCAGGCGTCCAGACGGGTAAGAATGGAAACGCTTTGGCCGCAGGGCAGGCACCAGGCACTGCCGGGCGGCTCGTCAATATCGATCAGCGCGCCCTCCAGGCAGGTGTCCGGCGCAATGGCCTCCAGCGCAAAGCGCAGCGACGATATTTCTACGCCACATAGCGCACCGGCTTCTAGGCGCAGGTTGATGACGCGTTCAAATGGGTCGCGCGCACGGGTCTGCTCCAGCACGCGCAGGATGCCACCGGCTAGGCTGAGTTCATGCATGGGCAATCTCCTCGGTGGTGGTGCCCAGCACGGTGCAGTCCACGCAGGGGTCATAGGCCGCGGCCAGGCACCAGGCGGCCTCGGTGTCGTGCGCAGGCAGAGCAGTGAGTGCGTGGGCCAGCGCGCCGTCGGCATGAAAATTCCATTCGGTGGGGGCTACCACGCGGTAATCGGCCACGCGGCCTTGCGGGTCCAATTGGACCCAGTGCAGCAGCAGACCACGTGCCATTTCGCACCAGGCAATGGCCTGACCCTGGCCGAGCGACAGCGCCCCGCTGTCCAGCAGGGCGTCGCGCGGTTCATCGTCGGCAATCGGGTGGGCTGCAGTGATGTTCACAAGTTCCATCCAGCGCGCACCCAGCCGGGTCCACGCGTTGTGGTGAAGGGTAGCGTGTTCGGCTTGGTGGCGCAAACGGGTCCAGACGCCGGTTTCCGCACACTGGCCGCGCCACAGCGGGCGTTGAACAAAGTCCGGGTCGCCCGCCATGGCCTGGGCTAGGGTGCGCAAATGGGTGGACTGCACGGCGATGTCGGCGTGAAGCAGGTCCAGCTTGCGGGTTTCCGGCGTCAACGTGCTGGCCAAGGGGTGCCACGCGGCAAGGCAACGCGCGGGAGAAAGATCGTGCGCACGGCTGTGACACCAGTGGGCGAATGCGTCGGCGTCGTGGTGGAGTGCCAGCCAGTCTGATACCGGCTGGTTCAACAGGCGCTCCAGCCAATCGCGCAGCTGCGCCAGTGCGGCACCGGCTTCTTGCGGCGCGCAGGCCTGCGCGGGGGGCAGAAGGGGCAGCGGGCAATCGCGCAACCAATGCAGGTCTCGCGAGCTGAGCATCAGCGGGGGGTGGCGCTGCGGCCAGTCCAGCGCCATGCTGCGCAGATGGTCGCGGGCCGTTTCCAGTCGCAACAAAATGGGCGATTCCATCGGTAAGACGGCGCTTGCCTGTGGGCAGGCCGCGTGGAGGGCTAGGCGCGCGGTGCGCCGGTGGGCGTGGGCACACAGGGTGAACACATTGCCCAGGGTGCGCACGACGGACTCGCCCTGCTGCCCGCGCAGCAGCCGACCCAGTCGCCCGCCACCCAGTACCGGACGCTGACCCGCCACGCTTGCGCGCACACCGGGGCGCAGGCTGTAATGCCCGCCCAAGGCAATGGATGGCGTTTGCACCGGGCTGGTGTTCATGCGTTGGCCCCGGCGCGTGGGCCACCGCGCCCAAACAGGAAGCCGCGTCGGCTGGGGGCCGCCTCGGCCTTCGCATCCAGCGCGGGAGCCGGTTTCTGTGTCGTTGTCAATGCGGGGGCGGGTGCCGGAGTGCGAAGCAGGCTCAGCACTTCGCGAGCCGTTGCCACGGCCGTCGCATGGTCCGCAAATTCAAACAGAT
>CAJASG010000339.1 GCA_903944555.1 uncultured beta proteobacterium | reverse complement strand
CACCCGGTCATGCAGGCGCTGATGCCGCTGGCCGCCTACTACAACATAGAAGCGCGCCACCTGCTGAGCGTGATCGAAGGCTGCCAGATGGACCTGAGCCAGACCCGCTACCTGGACTACGCGGGCCTGCAGCGCTACTGCCATTTGGTCGCTGGTGAAGTGGGCGAGGTGGCGGCCAACATCTTCGGCCAGACCCAGCCCCAAACCACCGCCTACGCCCACAAGCTGGGCCAGGCCTTGCAACTGACCAACATCCTGCGCGACGTCGGCGAAGACGCGATGCGCGGGCGCATTTACCTGCCTATTGATGAGCTGCAGCGCTTTGATGTGAAGGCGCATGAAATCCTCAAACGCAGCTACTCGGACCGGTTCACCGCGTTGATGCAGTTTCAGGCGCAGCGTGCCCACAGCCTATACGACGAGGCCCTGGCACTGCTGCCCGACGCCGACCGCCGCGCCCAAAAGCCCGGCCTGATGATGGCCAGCATTTACCGCGCCCTGCTTACCGAGATCGAGCGCGACAACTTCCAGGTGCTGCACCAGCGCGTCAGCCTCACGCCCCTGCGCAAGCTGTGGCTGGCGTGGAAGGTGCAGGCGTTGGGACGGCTGTGAAGGTAGCCATCGTTGGTGGTGGCTGGGCCGGGATGGCGGCGGCCGTCACGGCCACGCAAGCAGGGCACACTGCTATCGTTTTCGAAGCTGCCCGCGCAGTAGGTGGGCGGGCTAGAGCCCTGAATGGCACTTTACCGGACGGCACTCCGGTGGTGTTGGACAACGGGCAACACATCCTGATTGGCGCCTACTCCGAGACCATCCGGATGATGCGCCAAGTGGGCGTCCAGCCTGAAGACACTTTGCTACGCCTACCACTCACCCTGCAATTCCCCGACGGTGAAGGTCTGGCCCTGGCCCGCTGGCCCGCGCCGCTGGATGCGCTGGCCGGCATTCTGGGGGCGCGTGGCTGGAGCTGGGCCGACAAATGGTCGCTGCTCCGGGCAGCCAGCGGCTGGCAGCTGGGCGGCTTTGCCTGTGCCCAGTCCACCACCGTGGCGTCTTTGTGCACCAGCCTGACGCCCAAAATCATCGACACGCTGATTGATCCCCTGTGTGTCTCGGCCCTCAACACCCCGGCTGAGCGCGCCAGCGGGCAAGTGTTTTTGACCGTGCTGCGGGATTCGCTGCTTGGCGGCTCGGGCAGCTCCAACCTTCTGCTGCCCAGGGTGGACTTGGCCCGCCTGTTTCCCAGCGCAGCGGCGCACTGGGTGCAATCGCGCGGCGGCGAAGTCCGCCTGGGCCAGCGGGTCGAGCAGTTGCGCCACGGCCCCTGGCGTGTGAATGGGGAACCGTTTGACGCAGTTGTTATCGCAAATTCATCATCAAATGCGGCTCAAACCCTTACAGAATGTGCGCAAGCAGCTCCTGAATTAGTAGCAAAACAATTGCACGCCTGGAGCCACTGCGCGCAAAATTTGCAGTTTGAAGCCATCACGACGGTCTATGTCTACGCTGCCGGTGCCCAGCTGACGCAACCCATGCTGGCCTTGCGCGCCAACACCAGCAACGCCCCGGCGCAGTTTGTGTTTGACCGGGGGCAGCTCGGCGGCCCACCAGGCCTTCTGGCGTTTGTGGTCAGCGCCAGCACGGGGGAGCGCGAGGCTGTGCAGGCGCAGGTGCTGGCACAGGCCCGCACCCAATTGCAGCCCGCCTTGCAGGGTCTGGACTTGCAAGTGGTGCAAACCGTGGTGGAAAAGCGCGCCACCTTCGCATGTACCCCGGGATTGGAGCGCCCAGCCCAAGCCATTTCACCCGGATTGGTTGCCTGCGGTGACTATGTACAAGGCCCCTACCCCGCTACACTGGAAGGTGCTGTGCGCAGTGGCTGCGACGCTATAAGAATACTGGAGACACCATGAAAACCGCCCTCAAACTCATTGGCTTGTTGCTGGCCGTGCTGCTCGCCGCGGGCGGCGCTGCGGTCGCCTGGTATGTGCACACCAAGCAGCCAGTGCGCGAGGGCAACGTCCGCTTGAACAAGCTGCAAGCCCCCGTCAGCGTCAGCTATGACGAACGCGGCGTGCCCCATATTCGGGCGGAAAACGAGCCGGACCTGTACCGCGCTCTAGGTTTTGTGCACGCCCAGGACCGGCTGTTTCAGATGGAGATGGTGCGCCGCTTGGCGCAGGGCGAACTGGCCGACATATTGGGCCCCAAACTGCTCAACACGGACAAACTGTTTCGAACCCTGGGCATTCGGCTGCGGGCCGAAGAATACGTAGCCAAGATGGACATGGAGAGTCCTGCCAACAAGGCCCTGCTGGCCTACCTGGACGGCATCAACCAGTACCAGGCAAGCCACAAAGCGCCCATCGAATTCGATATTTTGCGCATTCCCAAGCGCCCCTTCACCCCGCAAGACACGGTTGCCGTGTCCGGCTACTTGGCCTACAGCTTTGCCGCCGCCTTCAATACCGAGCCTGTCATGACCTTTGTGCGTGACAAATTGGGCGCATCCCATTTGAAGGTCTTTGATATCGACTGGAACCCACAAGGCGTGCTGGCACCGGTGCCCACACCGGTGGCACTCAAAGACACGGACTGGGCGGCCCTGAATCAATTGGCCCAAATCAGCCAGGACGCGATGGAATTGGCCGGGATACCCCTGTTTGAGGGCAGCAACGCCTGGGCCATATCGGGCACCCGCACGACCAGCGGCAAGCCGCTGCTGGCCGGGGACCCGCACATTGGGTATTCAGCGCCCGCCGTCTGGTACGAGGCTCACCTGAGTGCGCCCGGGTTTGAGCTGTATGGCCACTACCAGGCGCTCAACCCGGTGGCGCTGCTGGGGCACAACGCACAGTTCGGCTGGAGCATCACCATGTTTCAAAACGACGACCTGGACCTGATTGCGGAAAAGTCCAACCCCAGTAACCCTAACCAAGTCTGGGACAAGGACCATTGGGTCGACCTGCAGACCCGCACCGAGATCATCACAGTCAAGGGCGCCAAGCCGGTCAAACTCACGCTACGGCGCTCACCGCACGGCCCGATCATCACCGACGCCTTCGGCGAGAGCCTTGGCAAGACACCCATCGCCATGTGGTGGGCATTTCTGGAAACTGAAAACCCGGTGCTGGAAGCGTTTTATGAACTCAACCGCGCCGATACGCGCGAAAAAGCCAGAAACGCCGCCAGCAAGATCCACGCACCTGGCCTGAACGTGGTGTGGGCCAACACCCGTGGCGACATTGGCTGGTGGGCGGCGGGCAAACTGCCCATTCGTCCACCTGGCGTGAACCCGACCTTTATTTTGGATGCCAGCAAAGGCGAGGCGGATAAACTCGGGTTCTACAACTTCAGCTTCAATCCGCAGGAAGAAAATCCGCTGCGCGGCTACATCGTCTCCGCCAACCACCAACCCAAGCCCAGCAGCGGCGTGCCGGTGCCCGGCTACTACAACCTGGCAGACCGCGCGCAGCGCCTGGACTCGGTGCTGCAAGACCCGGAGCGCCAATGGGATACGGCCGGCGCGCAGGCCCTGCAGCTGGACGGTGCCTCGGGCTACGGCCCGCGCGTGCTGAATGATTTGCTCCCCATACTCCAGTCGGTGGTGACTGACCCGAAAGAAAAGTATTTCATGGAGCCGCTGGAAAAGTGGGACGGCAACTACACCCGCGACAGCATCGGGGCCACGATGTTCAGCCAGTTGATGTTTGAGCTTGCCAGTGCCGCCATGGCCGATGAGTTGGGCGAAGTGCAATTTAATAATCTGCTGCAAACCCGCGCAGTGGACGCGGCCCTGGCCCGCCTGGTTGCCGACGCCAACTCGCCCTGGTGGGACAACGTGAAGACAAAAAAGACCAAGGAAAGCCACTTCGAGACCGTGCGCATCGCCTGGCACAACACGCTGGAACATCTGGAGTCCTTGTACGGCACCACCTTGCTGGACTGGACATGGGGCAAGTCCCACAACCTGACCCACGGCCATCCCCTGGGCTTGCAAAAGCCCTTGGATTACCTGTTCAACGTGGGGCCGTTTTCCGTCGCGGGCGGGCGGGAAACACCGAACAACCTGTCGCACGACATTGGACCCGCCCCGTGGGCCGTGACTAAAGGCCCATCCACCCGGCGCGTCATTGACTTCGCCAATCCCAGCAAGGCGGTGGGCATCAACCCGGTGGGCCAGAGCGGCGTGCTGTTTGACACCCACTACTCCGACCAAGCGGAACGCTTTGCTGCGGGCGTCTATGTGCCGCAGCACCTAAGCCAGAAAGACGTCAAGGCGCACACCGAAAGCACCTTGACGCTGCGTCCAGCCAAATAAATAACAAAGAAACTATGTCGTCCAACCAAATCGGCGCTTTTGCCAAAGAGCCTTCCTTTGTCCACGGTCAGGTGCCCCGCACCGCCGTGTTGTATTGCAACCTGGGTACGCCCGATTCGCCCAGCACGGCGGATGTGCGGCGCTTTTTGGGCGAGTTTTTGAGTGACCACCGTGTTGTGGAAATTCCCCGCATCCTGTGGTGGCTGATCCTGCACGGCATCATCTTGCGCTTTCGCCCTGCCAAATCGGCCGCCAAGTACGCCAGCATCTGGACGCCCGAGGGCTCACCGCTCAAGGTTTGGACCGAAAAGCAAGCCAAGCTGCTGCAAGGCTGGCTGGGCCAGCGTGGCTACCAGGTGCCGGTACGCTACGCCATGCGCTATGGCAGCACATCGATTCCATCCCAATTGGATGCGCTCAAAGCCGAAGGCGTGACCCGCGTGCTGATCATGCCCGCCTACCCACAATACTCGGCGACCACCACCGCCAGCCTGTTCGATGCGGTGTATACGTGGGCAGCCAAGGTGCGTAACCTGCCCGAGTTGCGCTTTGTGAATCGCTACCACGATGACGCAGGCTACATCGCGGCGCTGGCGGGCAGCATCCAGCGCTACTGGGCCACGCACGGCCAACCCGACCAACTGGTCATGAGCTTTCATGGCGTGCCCGAACGCACACTGGCGCTGGGCGATCCCTACCACTGCGAATGCTTCAAAACCGCACGCCTGCTGGCGCAGGCCTTGGGCCTAAACCAAGAACAGTTCAAGGTAACCTTCCAATCCCGCCTGGGCCGCGCCAAATGGCTGGAGCCCTACACCGAGCCGACACTGATCGCCCTGGGCAAAGCGGGTGTGCGCCGTGTCGATGTGGTGTGCCCTGGCTTCACCAGCGACTGCCTGGAAACGCTGGAAGAAATTTCCATGGAAGGCCGCGAGGCCTTTGTGCACGCAGGCGGCAAGGAATTTCACTATATCCCTTGCTTGAACGACGACCCGGCCTGGATCACCGCACTGTGCGGGATCACCCAGCAGCACTTGGCCGGCTGGCCCGCGCAAACGCCGCCCGATGCGCAAGCGCTGGCAGTCTCCAGGACCGCAGCGCTGGCGCTGGGGGCCAAGCAGTAAACTAAAAAAACTCCGACCATCACCGTAATCATGCGACGCAGCGTCTCACCGTTCTCCCGCAATGTGTGGATCACCGCCGCACTAATTTTGCTTTTTTCGGGGGGATTCGGCATTTACGCGCTGCTGGAAGCGCAGGTGAACCGTTTAAACGAGGCTCGCCACCAATCGATCTTTCTGTCCAACGAGCTGCGCCAGTCATCCGATGACTTGACCCGGATGGTTCGCACCTTTGTGGTCACGGGCGACCCCGTTTACAAAGCGCATTACCAGGCCATTTTGGACATTAGAGATGGGAAAAGGCCGCGGCCGGAAAATTATCAGGATGTGTATTGGGACTTGGTCCTGCCCAACGGTCCCATGCCGCGCCCTGACGGCGCACAGTCCATTGCACTGTTGGAGTTGATGCGCCAGGCTGGGTTTACCCGTGAGGAGTTTGACAAGCTGGCACAAGCCAAGGCGAATTCCGACGGTTTGACCCTTACCGAATTCGAAGCCATACGGCTAATGGAAACCCAAGGCCCACAGGCCACCGCGAACCAGGCACGAGCGCGATTGATACTGCACGATGAGCAGTACCACCGGGCCAAGGCGTCCATCATGAAGCCCATCGCGGAGTTCAGTGCGACGGTCGAGCAACGCACCTTGAACGCCGTGCAAACCGCCCAGACCCAGGCGGCGGCGCTGCGCACGGTGCTGATTCTTGTCGGGCTGGGTTTGCTGTTTTCACTTTCGCGTATCAGCAAGGCATTGCGCACCACCTTGGGCGGTTCGGTTGACGTCGTACACAGCCTCATCGCCAGAATCGGCAGTGGAAATTTCTCAACGCCCATTTCCGTCGCGGACACCGCGAGCCAAAGCGTCTTGGGCCTGTTGGCGCAAACGCAAGCCAATTTACGCAACATCGACACCGAGCGCACCCGCGCCCGTGCAGCACGCGAAGAGGCCCTGCGGGAATCTGAAACCCTGATGCGAGCCATTGAAATGCACTCCATCGTGTCGATCACCGATGCAGCAGGCACCATCATCTATGCCAATGACATGTTCAGCCAAGTCAGTGGCTACAGCAACGCTGAGCTGCTGGGCGCAAACCACCGCATGGTCAAGTCGGATGTCCAGACGGATGAATACTGGGGCGCGATGTGGAAAACCATCTCCAGCGGCTACCCCTGGCGTGATTTGATCTGTAACCGAAGAAAAGACGGCTCTCCGTATTGGGTAGACACCGTGATTGCACCATTTTTCAACGAAGCGGGGCAGGTTGAGAAATACATCTCGATTCGGACCGATGTCTCCACCCTTCGGGCAGCCAAGGAAGCATTGGCAGCAGACCGCTCGCGGTTGAATAACATCATCACGGCAACGCACGCAGGAGCCTGGGAGCTGAATCTGGAAACGGGCGAATGCATCGTCAACGCGCAATGGGCGGACCTGTTTGGCTACACACTTGAAGAAGTCGGCCCCAACGCCAATGCGTTCTGGCGCGCCCGCGTACACCCTGACGATTTGCGCATGGCAGGCGAAAAACTGAAGCAACATTGCGATGGCGCGACCGATTACTACGAGTTCGAGGCCCGAGTGCGCCACAAGGATGGACATTGGGTGTGGCAACAAACACGCGGCAAGCTTTTCACACGCTCCGCACAGGGCAAACCACTGTGGATGTATGGCATTGATCTGGATGTCACCCAAGCCAAAGAAGCGCAGGAACAACTCAAACAGTCCGAGCTCAGTCTGCGCGACAACGCTGCCTTTTTGGTACGCGCCGGCCGCATCGCGGGCATCGGGCGCTGGCAGCTGGATTTGCTGCTGGATTGCGTTACCTGGTCCGACCAGACCTGCCACATCCACGACGTGGCACCCGGGCACAGCCCCACACCCAGTGAGGCGATTGCCTACTTCGCGCCAGAGGCCCGAGCTGAAATTCAAAATGCCATTGAAGCGGCCACACGCGCCGGCAAGCCGTGGGACCTGGAGCTGCCACTCATCACCGCGATGGGCAGGCGCATCTGGGTACGCACGGCGGGTGAGGCCGAATACATTGACGGCAAACGCACACGGTTGGTGGGTATTTTTCAGGATGTGACGCAACGCCACCAACTGGAGCACGAAGTTCACCAGAAGAATGCGCTCATGCAGAATATTCTGGACAACATTCCTGTCGGCTTGAGTGTGATGGACGGACAACTGGATATGGTGGTGGATAACCAGCAGTTCAGGGAACTGCTGGAGCTTCCTGACTCCCTGTTTGGAGGCCCACGCACCACGTTTGAGTCCATCATCCAATTCAATGCGGAGCGCGGTGAATATGGTGAGGGGGACCCAGAGTCAATGGTCAGAAGCATTGTCGAGCGTGCGCGGTTGGCACTCCCGCACCAGTTTCAGCGGCAACGTGGCAACGGCAAGACACTGGAGGTGCGTGGCGCACCCATGCCGGATGGCGGCTTTGTCACCACTTACTCGGACATCACCAACTTGGTCAAGGCCACCGAGGCAGCAGAGGAAGCTTCGCGCTCCAAGGGCCAGTTTGTGGCCAATATGAGCCACGAAATTCGCACCCCCATGAATGCCATTTTGGGCATGCTCAAGCTGTTGCACAACACCGACTTGTCACCACGGCAACTGGACTACACCAGTAAAACCGAGGGGGCGGCCAAGTCGCTCCTGGGGCTACTGAACGACATTCTTGATTTTTCAAAAATGGATGCCGGCAAGATGACGCTGGACCCCCAGCCCTTCCGTGTGGACCGACTGCTGCGCGACCTGTCCGTCATTCTGTCGGCCAACGTGGGGGCCAAACCGATCGAAGTCCTCTTTGACATTGATCCGACCACCCCCAAGATGCTGATGGGGGACGCCATGCGCTTGCAGCAGGTGCTGATCAACCTGGCAGGCAATGCCATCAAGTTCACCAAGCAAGGCGAGGTGGTCGTTCAAATCAGGGTGATCAACACGGTCGGAACGGGCTCCCATGCCAAGACCACACTGCGCATTGCCGTACGCGACAGTGGCATTGGCATAGCCCCTGAGAATCAGGCCCATATTTTTGAGGACTTCTCGCAGGCCGAAGGCTCAACCACACGTCGCTTTGGCGGGACGGGGCTGGGCCTATCCATCTCCAAACGCCTGGTGGCACTGATGGGCGGAGAACTGGCACTGGACAGCGCCTTGGGCGTTGGCAGCACGTTTCACTTCACCCTCGCACTGGATGCTGTCAACGTCACTCCTGATACCGCCGACATTCCCACAGAGCGTCTGCTGGGCCCCTTGAGCGTGCTAGTGGTGGATGACAACCCGGTCGCGCGTGAACTACTGATGTCCATGTCGCAATCCTGGGGTTGGCAAGTGGATGGCGCGGCCAGCGGGGCGGAGGCTTTGGCCCTGGTCGCAGCCCGTAAAGCCGCGGCAAAGGCCCCCTACCAGGTCCTGTTTGTGGACTGGCATATGCCAGCCATGGACGGCTGGGAAACCATTGACCGCATCCGCCAGCAAGACCCCAACACTGCAGCCCCCATCACCGTGATGGTAAGCGCCAATGGGCGCGATATGCTGTCGCAGCGCAGCGCCCAGGAACAAGCGCGCCTGCATGCGTTTTTGGTCAAACCGGTGACCGCTTCCATGTTGTTTGACGCCGTGGCCGATGCCAGAGCAGGACTCAGCAATTTGCGTGCAAAACCCAGAGCCCGCTCTAATACCAAGGGGCGTCTGGAAGGCCTGCGCCTGCTGGTCGTGGAAGACAATTTGATCAACCAGCAAGTCGCCCAGGAGTTACTCAGTGCAGAGGGCGCGTTGGTGCAGGTGGCGGGCAACGGGCAGTTGGGAGTTGCCGCTGTGGCCCAGGCCTCTGTGGCCTTTGATGCCGTACTGATGGACCTGCAAATGCCGGTAATGGACGGCTACGCCGCTACCCAGGCCATCCGCCAAGAGCTGGGATTGACCGCTCTGCCCGTGATTGCTATGACGGCCAACGCCATGGCATCGGACCGCGCGGACTGTCTGGCCGCTGGTATGAACGACCATGTGGGCAAGCCGTTTGACTTGCAACACCTGATAACTGTGCTGCTCAACCACACCAAACGTTCGCCGAGCACTCGTTCGGAGGTGCGGGTGCCTGTCGAGCCCACCCTGAGCCCGACAGGTGCATTTGATACCACCAGCGCACTGGAGCGCATGGGGGGAAATACGGGTCTGTACGCCTCAATTTTGCAGGCCTACCTGACGGAAATTGCCGAACTCCCGAACCAGTTGGACGCATTTTTGGCTTGCGGCGACAAGCAAGGCGCTGGTCGTCTGTTGCATACCTTGAAAGGCCTGTCTGCAACGGTGGGGGCAACTTCGATGTCGGACATCGCCCTTACCTTGGAGCGCAGTATCAAAGTGTCGGATGCGAACTCCAAACATGACGAGCTGCGCAGCCGTTTTCGCCAGGCCATCACCACAACATCCCATGCGCTGGAAAAAATCGCCCATGAATTCCGGCAAACATCCACACAGGAGGTTCCCACCCTGCCAGTGCAAGCGACGCCAGACCCATCGGGACTGGTTGCTGGGTTGAACGAGCTGCAGGTCTTACTCCAAACATCTGACATGCGCGCGCTGGACGTCCACGCACGGCTACACCGAGGCCAGAACAGCAATACGTCCGATGTAGAGGCGATCACCACCGGGTTCAGCAAGATGGACCGCGCCATCACCTCGTTTGACTTCGCGCAAGCGGCCATTGAGTGCGCGGTGCTGGTGGACCTGATCGGCCGTCAAGCCATATCACCGGCCAACCCCGCCACCAGGTAGTCAATCCACACCCGCAGCTTGGCTGGTAAAAAGCGGTTCGGCGGGTACAGCAGCCAGGCGGTGCCAGCGTAGTCGGTGCCGTGTTCCCAATCCCCCAACACCGCCACCAATTCTCCGGCGGCCAGGGCTGCGCGTGCCGTAAATTCGGGCAGACTGGCAATACCTAGCGACTGCAGCGCGCCGTCCAGCCGCACTTCGCTGTGGTTGGCGGCGTAACGCCCGCTGACCTTGACCGTCGTCTGCTCCCCACCCCGTTTGAAGCGCCAATGGCGATCCCGCTCGTCCTCACCCAGGTACAGGCAGCTGTGCTGCGCCAAGTCACGCGGGTGGGCTGGGGTGCCGCGCTCCGCCACATACTGCGGGCTGGCACAGACCAGATGGCGCACCGACATCAGGGGCCGCCCCGCCAGCCCCGGCGGCGGTGCGTCGGTAATGCGAATGGCCAGGTCAATGGACTCTTCAAACAAATCAACCGCGCGGTCGGTGATGACCAGCTGCACATCCACCTCGGGGTATTGCCGCAAAAAACCCGGCATCAACGGGTGCACCAGCTGGCGCCCCCAAGCCTTGGGCATGCTGACGCGCACCAGACCGCGCGGGCTGGCGGTGTGGGTGTCGCTCAGCGCCAGCACTTCGCGCGCGGCTGCCACCATGGCCTGGCAACGGGTATAGGCGGCAGCGCCCGCCTCGGTCAGACGCAGTTTGCGGGTGGTGCGCTCCAGCAGGCGCACCCGCAGCACCGCTTCCAAACGGGCCACCTGGCGGCTCACCGCCGACGGCGTGATACCCAGCTGGCGGGCCGCGCCCGAGAAACTGCCGGCATCCACCACGCGGGCAAACACCGCCATATCGGGCAAGCTGTCGAGGGGGTTATTGATGCTCATGGCGCACAAGTGAAGTTCTGAATCACATGATTATCAATCCACAAGATTGAATAGACAATTCGGACTCACCCCAAGAAGCCGCCTTTGCCATGACCACCCTCACCTTGCCGCAACCAACAAGCCTGCTGCGCTTGTCCGACCTGACCCTGCTGTTGGTCGCCATCGTCTGGGGCACCAGCTACGGCGTGGCCAAGGGCGCGCTTGCGTTTTACCCGGTACTGGGTTTTCTTGCAGTACGCTTTTTGCTGACCTTTGCCCTGCTGGTGCCATCCTTGCTGCGCGCCAGTCGGGCGCAACAAGGAGACGCCCTGCGCACCGGCCTGCCGCTGGGCGGGCTGATGCTGGCCATCTTTTTATGCGAGACCTTTGGTGTGGCGCATACCCAGGCCAGCAACGCCGCGTTTCTGATCAGCCTGTGTGTGGTGTTCACCCCGTTTGTGGAGTGGTGGCTGCTGGGCCGCCGCCCGGCGCAGGCGATGTTTATCTTTGCTGGTATTTCGCTGCTGGGCGCGGTATTGCTCAGCGGCGGACTGTCTGGGCAACTAGGCTTGGGCGATGGGTTGATGCTGGGCGCGGCGGTGCTGCGCGCCGTCACCGTGTGCCAGACCAGCAAACTCACCCGCCACAGCCGCGCCCCGGCGCTGGCACTGACGGCGGTGCAAGCGGGGGTGATCGGCCTAGGCAGCCTGCTGCTGGCACTGTTCACACCAGCAGGCTTGCCGCCACTTCCAGCACTGTCGCTGCACAGCAGCTTTTGGCAGGCCACGGTCTACTTGGTGCTGGGCTGCACGGTGTTTGCCTTCTTCGCCCAAAACTGGGCGCTCAAACACAGCGCCCCCAGCCGCGTGGCCTTGCTGACCAGCAGCGAACCCGCCTTTGGCGCGCTGTTTGCGGTGCTGTGGTTGAACGAGTCACTCAGCGCCGCTGCCTGGCTGGGCGGAGCACTGATCGTGCTGGCCGCGCTGTGGACGACAGCCCGGCGAGGATAGATAATCGAAGACACCCCGCTGTGCTACAGCGGCTTACCGCTGCCGATCAAACTAATCTACAGCGAATACATAGCGTAGAAACTGGCATAGTCCCGGCCCTGAGGATCACGCGCCCAAAGGTGTGAACTGTTAATGTTCACCGATCCATCGAAGTTACCGCCGGTGGGTGCGGTGCAGTGGGTATCACCACTAGCGACGACGTATGAACAAGGAATGTTACCGGTTCGCGCCGTGGACCCCACCACAAGAGAATCTGTAAAGCTCCCACCCGAGTAGACACCCCACACCGTCAGACTGGTGGGGGGCAAAGCGCCTGCGGGAACAGTGTAAGTCAAAGTTGCAGATGTTTGGCCTCCAAACGGAAGCTGGCCGGGGGATGCCCCGCCCAAACCGTTGGCCCCAGTCTGCACGGCAGTAATTGCGGCGGCAGTGAGTGTTGCCAACCCCTTAGTCTTCAACTCCGGAATCGTAAGCGCACGTGCGCGGGTTTTGTAGTATTGGGTTTGCGCCACAGTCCCGGTCGCCGTAGCTAGGTAATATTCAAACTTCCAGATGCTTTGCGCTTGCAATGTAGCGATATTGGCGTTGGTGAATACCGAGCGATCAGCAAAAAACAGTGCAGCAGTATCCTTG
>CAJASG010000338.1 GCA_903944555.1 uncultured beta proteobacterium | reverse complement strand
TCCATGATCTGCAGGTACTCGGCTTCCACGTCGTCGATGTACTTCTGGCCTTCGGCCTTCACCAGGATCTTGATGCGCGCCTTGTACATGTTGTCGCGGCGGCCCCAGCGGTTGTAGACCCGCACCACAGCTTCCAGGTAATTCATGATCTGCATCGCAGGCAGAAACTCGCGGATGGTCGTTCCAATGATTGGCGTGCGGCCCATGCCACCGCCCACCAAGACCTTGAATCCCAGCTCACCCGCCGAGTTCTTGATCAGGTGCAGGCCCACGTCGTGCCAGTAGGTCGCGGCGCGGTCCACCGTGGCACCGGTGATGGCGATCTTGAATTTGCGGGGCAAAAACGCGAATTCGGGGTGCAGCGTGGTCCACTGGCGCATGATTTCGGCAAATGGGCGCGGGTCGGCGATTTCGTCCGGTGCCACACCGGCCAACTCGTCGCTTGTGATATTGCGGATGCAATTGCCGCTGGTCTGGATGCCGTGCATGTTCACGGTGGCCAGCAGGTCCATCACATCGGCGCTTTTGTTGAGCGGAATCCAGTTGAACTGGACGTTTTGGCGGGTGGTGAAATGGCCATATCCGACTGGCAGGTGCGTGGTGCCCCAGGTAGCCTGGATGCCAATCGCCTTGTCGAATACCTCTTTGGAGGGGTGGTCAAACTCGCGGGCAATCCGGGCCAGCACGCGCAGTTGCTTGGCGGACAACTCGCCATAGGGCACGGCTATGCGCAACATCGGCGCATAGCGCTGGATGTACCAGCCGTTTTGCAGGCGCAGAGGGCGAAACTCCTCGTCGCTCAGCGTGCCTGCCAGGTTGCGCTCCAGCTGGTCGCGGTGCTGTGCGGCGCGGCTGCGGATGAATTGGCGATCGAATTCGGTGTATTGGTACATATCAAAGAGCGAGGAGTTTGAAGCCGGCATAGGCCAGCAACACGGACAATAGTGAGCGAATGACGCGCTCAGGAGTTTTAAACATCAGGTGTGAACCCACCCAGATCCCAGGAATGGAGCCCGCCAGCAGCTTGGCTAGCAGTGGCCAATCGACCGAGCCGAGTGACGCGTGCCCCATGCCCGCCACCAAGGTGAGCGGCACGGCGTACGCAATGTCTGCCGCCACGATGCGTGGCAGTGGCAGCAAGGGATACAGCAGCATCAGCACCGTCACGCCAATGGCGCCTGCGCCGACGGAGGTGAGTGTAACCAGCGTGCCAATCAGTGCGCCAAACAGCAATGGCAAGCTCCAGTGGCGGGCGCGGGACGCAATGGCTTCTTGCCCGGCCACCACAGAGGTAGGTGCCGCTTTGCCCCGCAAGGCCTTGTACATGGTGGCCGCTGCGGTCATCAACAGCGCGCCGCCCAAGGTCGTGGTCATCAACCCCTGCACCGCCGAGCTGGCCGCGCCCAAGGTGTGTAGCACATACAAAGTGATCAGTGAGGCGGGAATGCTGCCTGCCGAGAGGTTGATGACAACCGGCCAGTCGATATGTTTGGAGCGCGCAAGTTTGATGGTGCCGCCCATTTTGGTGAACGCCGCAAACAACAGGTCGGTGCCGACTGCAAGGTAAGGTTTCACACCGAAGAAAAAAATCAGAATGGGTGTCATCAAGGAGCCGCCACCGACCCCGGTGAGCCCCACCACGAGGCCGACGAAAAAACCGGCAAATACAAACGCTAAATCATGCATGGGCACGAATGTAGGTTTTTTGTCTTAGATTGAAAACTATATTTTTGTAATTTTCATATTCCAACTAGGAATATAGGCGGTACTTACACATGAAGCAGTGTTCGCTCTCCATCGGCGTGGCGTAGACGCTGCGCCAAAGTGCGGGAAATCGCCGTGATCAGCAGCAGTGCCAGCTTCTTGTGGTTTTCAGCCAGCTGGTTGAACTGCTCCAGCGACAGCACGAACACGTCAATGTCCGTGTGTGCAATCGCATTTTCGCTGCGGACGCGCTCATCGAGAAAAGCCATCCCGCCGAAAAAGTCACCCCGCCCAAAGGTCGCAATGTGGTGCAACTGTCGGCTGCCACTGATCGGGGCGGTGATGCGTACCGCACCACGGCGGATCAAAAACAACTCCAAGCCTTGGTCACCCATTGCGTAAATGGATTCACCTGCCTTGTAGCTGCGCTGCTGCATTCGGGCTTCCAGGTCGGCAATGGTCTCGTCCTTGTGGCTGCGAAACAGGTCCATTTCCTGCAGATTCAAGGCGACTTCCTCATTCTCGGGCTGCGCTACGTCTCCTACCAAGCGGTCCTCCACCCATTCAATGGCGGATTCGATGGTCTTGAACACCAGAACCGAGTCGCTGCCGTCAATGAGTCCGGTCTGCTTCAGGAATTCCAGCAAGTTGCGGCCATTGGGCAGTTGCTCGCGAACATGGGTCAGCAGCAAGGGCACGCCGCGTTCGCGCAGCATGTCGCGCACGAGGTTGAGCATGTGGGCGGCCGTGATGTCGACCGACTGCACGCGCCGCAGATCCAGAATGACGTAGTCGCGCGTTTTTAGCTCGGGCTCCAGCACCGAGTACAGCTCGTAGGTGGTGCCGAAAAACAGGCTGCCCTGCAGCTCAAAAATCACCGCCTTGTCTCCCTTTTGGGCAATGATGCGCATCTCTGCTTCCGGGCGGTACCAAGTAGAAGAACGCTGGTTGACAAAGGTTTTGTGCCGTACCACCGAGCCACCGACCTGTTCCCGCACAAAAAGCAAAATCGACAGGGCAACACCGGCGGCCGACGCCGCAATCAACCCCACCGTCAAGGCGCAGCCAATGACCACTGCGACAACGGCGAAGTCAAACACGGTGGCGCGCGACTCCAGAAAGCTCAGCGGTTGGGTATCAATCATGCGCAAGCCCACCACGATCAGAATTCCGGCCAGCGTGGCTATCGGAATCCAGGCGATAAAACTGCTTAAGGCCAGTGCCGCAATCAATACCAACACGCCTTCAATGATGCCGGAAACGCGGGTTTGCGCTCCGCTGGACAGATTCACCATGGACGCACCCATGGTGCCTGCGCCAGGAATGCCGCCAATGGCGGACGAGGTAATGTTGGCCAAGCCCTGTGCGAAAAGTTCGCGATTGGGCTCGTGGCGGGTGCGCGTCATCTGGTCAATCACCACGCAGGTCTTGAGCGTGTCGATGGACAGCAGTGCCGCCAAAGTGAGCGCGCTGCCGAACAGGGCGGCGATTTGGGAGAGCTTCAGCTCGCCAATGTCCGTCCAGCGCCCCGTAATGGTGGCGATATAACCCTCACCCGACGCGCCCAGTGCACCCAGCACCAGCTTGTTATCGTTGAGCGTCATCATGGCTGCATCGGTATTGGCCAGGCCCATGTACGCCAGCACCCCGCCAGCAATGCCCAGGATGGTGCTGGGGATTGCCTTGGTGACCTTGGGCGCAAGCAAGGCCACCACGACCGTAATTGCGCCCACAATCAGACTGCGCGTGTCCCACAGCGCCGGGGAGACGGCGGCGGTCCACCAGGGCACATCGTTGCTTGCCCCGACAAACCTTGGCAACTGGCTGCCAATGATGATGAGTCCGACCCCGCTCAAATACCCGCTGACCACCGTGTAGGGGATGTATTTGATCATCCGCCCGGCACCCAGAAAGCCGATCAGCATCTGAATCACGCCAGTCAAGATTCCCAGCACGGTCAGCAGCAGCACGATGCTCGATGGATTGGCGCCTTGCTTGACCAACTCAATGGCAAAGGCAGAGAGCACTGCGGCGGCAGGCGCGCAGGGCGCACTGATCAACCGGTCCGTCCCACCAAAGGTGGGCGCGATCAGCCCCAGCGCAGCGGCACCCAAGATACCCGCCAGCGCACCAAACACGGCGTACTGTGGGCTGATGGCGGAATACACCGTGACACCAAAGGCCACGGAGGCCGGCAGGGCCACCAACATGGAGGCAAAACCGCCCCAAAAATCGCCGGGGATTTTGAGCTTGGCTGACAAAGTTGAAAAGGGGATCATGGGTTTCATCTATTGGCCGTTGGGCTGCGGGCGTCGCGATGCCAAAACTTCGTCAACCCGGTTGCGATCCATGTCGACGACTTCGAATTGCCAATCGCCCGCGGTGAATTTCTCGGCCCGTTTGGGGATTTTCCCAATCGAGGTCACCACGAAGCCGCCCACCGTATGGTAGAGGCCATGCGTTTCGTCGGCCAGTTCGGATATTCCGAGCTTCTCCTTCATTTCATCGATGGGCAGCAATCCATCCAGCAGCCAGGAACCATCGTCGCGTTGCACAGCCAATGCCTGGTCGGGGTTGGTTGCACCCGGCATCATGTCGCCAGCGACGGTCTCAAACACATCACTCAAGGTCACAATGCCCTCGGTCACTCCGAACTCGTTGACGACGAAGGCGAAGTCGGTGCTTTGCTCCCGGAAAATGCGCAACAACTCGATCAGGGTCAGGGCCGATGGGACGTAGACCGGCGGAATCATCGGCAAATCAGCGAACCGGAACTCGCCAGACAGTGCCGCCTTCAGGACCGAGCGGCTTTCCGCCAGACCCAGCACCTGTTGCAGGCCGCCACGGCAGATCGGGTAGCGGCCGTGGGGTGCTGCACGTATGGTGTTGAGATTGTCTTCATGCGGGATGGCGAGGTCGATCAGCGTGACATCTTTCACCGGTGTCATGACTGCAGCAAGGTGGCGGTCTTCTAGGCGGAATACGTTCCACAACATATGGCTTTGCTCCTTGCCAATGGAGCCGGACAGCTCGCCTTCATCCACCAGCGCCAGGATATCTTCAACGCCAGTCACCGCCGGTGCAGAACGAAACGGCAGCACGCTCAGCACCAAGTCTGCCGACCAGGACAAGACCCGAATGGCCGGTGCCAGCAGTTGAATAAAGACGCGCATAAAGGGGGCAACCCCCTTGGCCACCTCTTCAGGGTAGGCCAATGCAATGCGCTTGGGAATGATCTCGCCA
This sequence comes from uncultured beta proteobacterium, assembly GCA_903944555.1. Taxonomy (GTDB): domain Bacteria; phylum Pseudomonadota; class Gammaproteobacteria; order Burkholderiales; family Burkholderiaceae_C; genus Allorhodoferax. Next base: position 2,653 of record CAJASG010000338.1, on the reverse strand, counting down.
AAGACAATGGCAGTCGCGGTGATCACGGTGATGGTCAATGCGAATGCAATCTGGTTGCTCATGGCAGACAGTGATGGCACATTCGTATTGATGAATGCGACCATATGCACGGCAAGGGCCTCCTCGCCAAAAATACCGGACAAGAGACTGGCGGTGGTGAGGCCGGTTTGGGTCGCCGCGATAAATCGGCTGGGCGTGCCTTTGATCGCCAGCGCACAGGCCGCGCCCTTGTCGCCTGCATCGGCTAATTGCTGGAGACGGGACTTGCGCGATGCGGCCAAGGCCATCTCCGCCAACGCGAAAAATCCGCAAGCGGCAATCAGGAAAATGAGAATAAATAAGGGCGTCAAACGGTCTACCGGGTTGTGTGCTGGTGCTGCTCAAAGGCGTGGACGGCTTTTGCGTCCGAAAGCCCCACTTTAGCAAGCTCTTCCCGAAATGGCCGTGGGGTGTCCGTAATTTTTATTTACGGGCGGTTGGAGTACGCCTCTTCAAAATTTGATGCGTTGGCATATGCTTCATGCATGGCATCAAACATTTGGGTCAAAGTCGTTGGATTCAGTGATGTCGAGCGGCATTCGCTCAATACCCTGTTCCGGCTGTCTTTGGTCCGCGAAACGGCTTACGCACTGTGGTCCCCCGAAGCCGGGGCGCCACCACAAGTCGCGTTGATTGATGTGGATAGTTACGGTGCCAACCTGGATTTGGCTTTGCCCAGCTTCAATGCCAACCTCAAACGCATTTGCGTCGGCTCTCGATGCCACAAGAACGCCTGGCATTCGGCTAGTAGGCCTGTGGACTGGCCTGCGTTGTTGGGTGTGCTTGATGGACTTTTTTCCGTGCCTGGCGCGTTAGACATCGATATTGGTCCGGAGGTGCCTTCAACGCAATTAGTCCCACCTGGGGTGAAAACCACCCTGTTGGTGGGCTTGGGGCGCGAAAACCGCTTGTATTTGCGAGCCCGTCTGGCCCTGGCTGGGCTAACCGATGTGGACGATGCAGAAATGGGTTGCGACGCGGCCGCCAGAATTTCGCAAAGACTCTATCACTTGGTGATCATGGGGCTGGATCTGCCAGATGCCGACCCTTGGGCCCTGGTGCAAACGCTGCACGAATTGCCAACTCCGATTCGCTCTGTGGTGGTGGCGACCGCAGCCCCCTCATGGTCGATCATGGAGCAGGCCGAGCGCTTGGGTTGCACAGGTTTGCTGGAGATCCCTTTTGACCCCCGGCAGCTGATTGCCCTGCTAGAAAAGGTTTGACGCCCAAATGGTGTGTCACTGGGCGAAAGGTACTCAGGCCGTGGGCGGCACGTAGCCCTGCGCGGCATCGGCGCCATCGCCAAAAAAGTGGTTCTCCATTTGTCGTGCCAAATACTGTCGGGCCCGTGCATCCGCCAGGTTCAAACGGTTTTCATTGACCAGCATGGTCTGGTGCTTTAACCAGGCGGCCCAAGCCTCTTTGCTGACGCCTTCCCAAATGCGTTTACCCAGATCCCCTGGGTAGGGTGGGAAGTCGAGACCTTCGGCTTCTTTGTTGAGCTTGATACAGTTTACGGTGCGTGCCATGTGGAGCCTTTGCTTGAAATAGGGGTGTTTCTAAAAACAGGACGGCGAATCTTATTCGGTTTGCGCCGCCGCTGTGGTTTTGCGGGCATGTTGCTTCGTCTTCCATGCCGTTATTTACGGAACTTTGTTGGCACAATGGGCTCAGAAACTTCTTTAAACAAGGTTGAAAATTTTGAACTTCTTGATGGACTGGTTTGACAAGGCGCCCCGGCGCATATTTTTGGCAATGAGTTTGGCCTGCGTTTTATTGTTGGTGTTTGGCATGTACCTGCAACATGTGGTCGGGCTGGAGCCTTGTCCGATGTGTATCGTGCAACGGTATGCTCTTGTTTTGATAGCTGTCTGCGCAGGTCTGACGGGGGCTACAGGCCGAAAAGGCTTGCAAATCTTGGGTGGAGTGGTGGTCTTACTGCTGGGTGGGTCTGGCGCATTTGTGGCCGCACGTCAGAGTTGGCTGCAGTGGTACCCACCCGAAGTGGTGTCCTGCGGACGTGACCTCTACGGAATGATCGAGAATTTTCCGATGCAGCGCGTCATACCCATGCTGTTCAAGGGAAGTGGCGACTGCAGCAAGGTTGACTGGACGTTTTTGGGCGGAACCATTGCCAATTGGTCGTTCCTGTGGTTTTGCGCTATGGGTCTATTGGCTCTGGCGCTGGTCTGGCGCCAGATTCAAAGGCGTTAACACGACATTAACGCTTTCGTCTTTACAAAATCGCGCCGCCAGGGTGCTCGCCTCGCTCGTACACCACATGGGCGCGGCCGACCAGCAGGTTGTCCAGCGTACCAATGTTGGACAGGTCCTTGTTGGCATAAGGTAGTTTGTGCAAGACATACCGCATTGCATTTAGGCGCGCCCGTTTTTTGCAATCAGATTTGATAACGGTCCACGGCGCATCGGCTGTATCGGTTTCGAAAAACATGGCCTCTTTGGCCTTGGTGTAATCCTCCCATTTGTCCAGCGAGGCCAGATCAATCGGGCTTAATTTCCATTGTTTCAGCGGGTGCAGTTCACGCTCCTTGAAGCGACGACGTTGCTCGCTGCGGCTTACCGAAAACCAGAACTTGATGAGGTGGACGCCGCT
>CAJASG010000337.1 GCA_903944555.1 uncultured beta proteobacterium | reverse complement strand
GCCCGGCGCTGGATTGCTTTGGGCGTTATGAACTTCCAACCCTCCGAGCTCGCCAAGTTCGCCGTGCTGCTGTATGCGGCCGACTACATGGTGCGCAAGATGGAAGTCAAAGAACGTTTCTTCCGCGCGGTAGCTCCCATGGGGGTGGCGGTGGCGGTGGTGGGCACCTTGCTGCTGGCCGAGCCGGACATGGGGGCCTTCATGGTGATCTCCGTGATTGCCATGGGCATTTTGTTTTTGGGGGGCGTCAATGCCCGCATGTTCTTCCTGATCGCCACGGTGCTGGTCGCGGCCTTTGGCTTGATGATCGCCTTCAACGACTACCGCCGGGCCCGGATTTTTGCCTACCTCGATCCCTGGAGTGAGCAAAACGCACTGGCCAAAGGCTACCAGCTCACCCATTCGCTGATCGCGATAGGGAGGGGTGAGATTTTTGGTGTCGGCTTGGGCGGCAGTGTTGAGAAACTGCATTGGCTGCCAGAGGCCCATACCGACTTCCTGCTGGCGGTGATTGGCGAAGAGTTTGGACTGGTCGGGGTACTCATCCTGATTGGCCTCTTCTTTTGGCTGACCCGACGCATCATGCACATCGGCCGTCAGGCGATTGCGTTGGACCGGGTGTTTGCCGGGTTGGTGGCGCAGGGCGTGGGCATCTGGATGGGCTTTCAGTCTTTTATCAACATGGGTGTGAACCTGGGGGCCTTGCCGACCAAGGGTCTGACGCTGCCCCTGATGAGTTACGGCGGCTCGGCCCTGTTGATCAACCTGATCACCATTGCGGTGGTGCTGCGCATCGACTTTGAGAACCGCCAACTGATGCATGGAGGGCGGGTATGACGCAGCGCTGTGCATTGATCATGGCCGGCGGTACGGGGGGGCACATCTTCCCAGGACTGGCCGTGGCGCAGGCCCTGCGTGACAAGGGCTGGCGTGTGCACTGGTTGGGCGCGCCCAACAGTATGGAAAGCCGCTTGGTACCGCAGCGCGGTTTTGCACTGGAAACGGTGGACTTTTCCGGTGTGCGCGGCAAGGGCTTGAAAACCTTGATTTTGTTGCCGGTGCGTCTGCTGCGCGCGTTTGCACAAAGCCTGCAGGTGCTGCGCCGGGTCCAGCCCGATGTGGTGGTGGGTTTGGGGGGCTACATCACTTTCCCCGCTGGTTTGTTGGCGGCCATGTTGGGCAAGCCCTTGGTCTTGCATGAACAAAATTCTGTAGCGGGCATGGCCAACAAGGTGCTGTCCGTGCTGGCGTCACGCGTGTTTACGGCCTTTCCCAGTGTGCTGGCCAAGGGTCAGTGGGTGGGCAATCCCTTGCGCACCGAGTTCTTGAAGCAAGCGCAGCCAGCGCAGCGTTTTGCCGGTCGCAGCGGCCCCTTGCAGGTGCTGGTGGTGGGTGGCAGTCTGGGTGCGCGTGCCCTCAACACCGTGGTGCCCCAGGCGCTGGCCTTGATTCCAGCGGCTGAGCGTCCGGTGGTCACCCACCAAAGCGGCGAGAAGCAAATTGACGAGCTGCGGGCCAATTACGCCGCAGCCGGGGTGGATGCCACCCTGACGCCGTTCATCGACAACACCGCGCAGGCCTTTGCCGATGCCGATCTGGTGATCTGCCGTGCCGGTGCCAGCACCGTAACCGAGTTGGCCGCCGTGGGCGCGGCGGCGGTGTTTGTGCCGTTTCCATCGGCGGTGGACGACCACCAGACCCACAACGCTCGCTTCTTGGTCGACCAAGGCGCTGGCTGGTTGCTGCCACAAAGCGAGCTGACGCCAGCTGCATTGGCAACTTTGCTACAAACAACAGAGCGCTCTGCGCTGGTACAGCGCGGGCTAGAGGCCAAAAAGATGCAACAAATATACGCCACCGACGCGGTCGTGGCCGCCTGCGAGGAACTCAGCGAATGAAACACGCGATCAAGCACATTCACTTCGTCGGCGTGGGCGGCTCCGGCATGTCCGGTATCGCCGAGGTGCTGAACAATTTGGGTTACACCATTTCTGGCTCTGACCTGGCGGACAGCGCCACGCTCAAGCGGCTGGCCTCCTTGGGCATCCAGACCTTTGTGGGCCATGCGCCAGCCCATGTGGCCGGTGCCGACGCGGTAGTGACCTCGACCGCCGTGCACGCGGACAACCCGGAAGTGGTGCGGGCGCGCGAGATGCATATCCCGATCGTGCCGCGCGCCCTGATGCTGGCCGAGTTGATGCGCCTGAAGCAAGGCATTGCCATCGCCGGCACCCACGGCAAGACCACCACCACCAGCCTGGTGGCCAGCGTGCTGGCCGAGGCCGGCCTGGACCCAACTTTTGTGATTGGCGGGCGTCTTAATAGCGCTGGCGCGAATGCGCGATTAGGGCAAGGCGACTACATCGTGGTGGAGGCCGACGAGTCGGACGCGTCGTTCCTGAACCTGTTGCCGGTGATGGCGGTGGTAACCAACATCGACGCCGACCACATGGAAACCTATGGCCATGACTTCGGCAATCTAAAGAAAGCCTTCGTCGACTTTCTGCACCGCATGCCCTTCTACGGCACGGCGATCCTGTGCACCGACGACGCGGCGGTGCGTGACATCGTGGATCAGGTGACCTGCCCCATCACCAGCTACGGCTTCAACGAAGAGGCCCAGGTGCGCGCCGTCAATGTGCGCGCCGTCAACGGTCAAATGCACTTCACCGTGCAGCGCCGCAACGGTGTCGTGCTGCCGGACCTGGAGGTGGTGCTGAACCTGCCGGGCTTGCACAACGTGCTCAATTCCCTGTCGGCGATTGCGGTGGCGGTGGAACTCAATGTGGCCGACGCCGCGGTGCTCAAGGCGCTGGCAGAGTTCAAGGGCGTGGGCCGGCGCTTCCAGCGCTATGGCGATATTCCACTGTCGACCGGCGGCATGGTTACGGTGATTGACGACTACGGCCACCACCCGGTGGAGATGGCGGCCACCTTGGCGGCCGCCCGCGGCGCGTTTCCGGGGCGCCGTTTGGTGCTCGCGTTTCAGCCGCACCGCTTCACCCGCACCCGCGACTGCTTTGAGGACTTCGTCAAGGTCATTGGCCACGCTGACTCAGTCCTGCTGGGCGAGGTCTATGCCGCCGGCGAGGCGCCCATCGTGGCCGCCGATGGCCGCGCGCTGGCGCGGGCCTTGCGCATTGCGGGCAAGGTGGAGCCGATTTTTGTTGATGACATTGCGGCCATGCCGCAGGCGGCGGTGGACAACGCCCAAGCCGGGGATGTGTTGCTGTGCATGGGCGCTGGCTCGATTGGCGCAGTGCCAGGAAAAGTGGTTGAGATGCTACAAAAAACAGAGCTGCTTGCGCAGGAGGGACGGGCGTTATGAGTCAATTGACTAATAATTTTGG
>CAJASG010000336.1 GCA_903944555.1 uncultured beta proteobacterium | reverse complement strand
GTAAATCGTCATGCCGTCCACGCTATAGGCACCCAGGCCCCTGTAGAAGGCGATGGTGGGCTGGTTCCAGTCCAGGCAGGCCCATTCCAGCCGCTTGCAGCCTCGCTCCACCGCGAGCTTCGACAGGTAAGCCATCATGATTTTTCCAAGCCCCTTGAAGCGCATGGATTCATCGACAAAGAAGCCGTCGATGTACAGGCCGGATTGCCCGATGAAGGCCGAGGAGGTCTGGCAGAAATAGGCGAAGGCGACGGTCTCACCGGCGTAATCGCCAAAGACGGCCTCCCCCCTTTTTGCAGCAAGCAGCGTGCGCAGCCCCTCTTCGGTAGCCACGATTTTGTCCGCCATTTTTTGGTAACTGCCAAGCTTTCGCATAAAGCCCAACACCAAGCCGGCATCCTCCGGTGTGGCAAAGCGCAGGGTGAAGTGAGGGTCTTTTGTAGTGATCAATTTTCTTGGACTTTTCGTGAGTAAGCGGGGCTTACACAAGCACGATGTCCTCCGTGGGCAATGAGTTTAGCCCCATTCGCACCAGACGCTGCTGGTTGGCTTTGTCGTGGTGATGTCAGCTTAGTCAAAAGCCCAACTGGGCACAATATCGAAGTTAAATCCAAGCTTCTGACCTGCTTTGAGCTGGACCACTACAAAGCTGCCAGTCGGGTAAGAGCGCTTCCAACCTAGACTTCCAGTACAGGCGATCAGCTCGCATGACCGCGGTTTGGTCGATACCGGGTGCTCCTTTGCATGAAATCACTGCCCATCATCTGAACTTGTCGCTCTGGGAGCGAATGTCAACTTTCGAGCAAGCCAGTCGAACGCCTGTATGTCGGGAATCGCGGCATATCTGACTAAAAACGGAACGGAGTGGATGACCGCTTTGGGCCTTCTAGAGCCAGTCGGTTTTCTCTGAACCAGTCATTCAAAACTGAATGGCAGGTAAGCGCTGGCGTAATCTACGTGGTACGAGATAAATTCATCCCGTATCACGAGGAGGCTGTCAGAATGAGAGCAGCCAAATAGCAATCTGCTGCACGCGTCTTTTGTCCGCCGTGGGATCTAAGAAGATAAGTATTTGTATCGCCACTTCTGTTGAAGTGTCCGAAGGTTAACCAAAAAGGGCATTCAATGAAAAAGGTATTTATCGGCTTGGCATCTGTAGTAGCCCTGTTACTTCTGGCTGCGGTTGTTCTGTTCTATGTGGCAACGCGCCATGAGGTGCCGTTGACAGACCTGCAGCGCAAGTCGTTGCCGGGCAAGTACGTCGCCACACCTGCGGGCACACTGCGCTACGACTGGCATGGTACGGCTGACGGCCCGGTAGTGGTCATGGTACATGGGTTCAGCACCCCCAGCTTTGTTTTCAACAAGAACGTGCCTGCCTTGGTGAATGCCGGGTTTCGGGTGTTGACCTACGACCATTTTGGTCGCGGTTATTCCGACCGACCCGCAGCGCGCTATGACGCCGACTTTTTTGACGCAGAGTTAAGTGGTCTGCTGCAGGCATTGCAGGTGAAAGGACCCGTGCGCCTGCTGGGCTACTCCTTGGGCGGCGGCATAGCGGCGGTGTTTGCCGGGCGACATCCTGAAATGGTATCTAGACTGACGCTGATTGCTCCAGTGGGCTATATGGCTCCACCGGCAGGCACCGAGGCCCTGTTGCACTATCCGTTGCTTGGGGACTGGCTGTTTGCTATGGTTGGACAATCCACCTTAGTGGGGCAGTTTGACGCCGAAGCCAAACTCGGCGACTACACGCCCGACATGCCGCCTCTGTTCGCAGAGCAGTGGAACTATGTCGGAACCCGAACGGCCCTTTTGTCCTCTGCGCGCAACTTCCCCTATGGCGGTCTTTCTCCGGAGTACCAGAAGATCGGGAAAGCGCACACTCCGACACTGGTTATATGGGGAACCGCAGACCGGTCAGTCCCTTTTGAAGGGTCGGCCTCAATGAAGGCCGATGTACCGCAACTCCAATTGGTGACCTTACCGGACGGAACACACAACGCGCTGTTGAACCGCGCGGAAATCGTCAACAAAGCAATGGTTGATTTTTTTCGATAGCATCCACGCGTTTTGTGCAAAGTGGCCTCGTTTAGTCCCTGGCAGAATTTCGTCACTGGACGACCAACGCAACTTCAATGTCCATAGCTATTTGATGCCTACGTCGACAAAGCGGGAGTTCAATTCGCTGGAGCGATGTCACTAGACAGCCCATCGCGGGTGCTCACTTTGATGAAGTGATAGCTACAAAGCTGCCTGTCGAACCCCGGTTGCCAATGGCTGGTCTGGAGGAGGCAGATCACAAAGAGCTACTACCGGTAAGGGCCTGTTGCCGTCACAGAATGCTCATCGCTCCGGCCCGACAAAGTTTTAAGCCCCCCAGCTGTCAATGCATTCTTGGACGAAGACGGAGAGGTTCAAACTTCACAGGGTCGAGTCAATTGGCGACTTTAGTCGCCTCAGCCCGCCACTGCCCGCAGCACATTTTCCGCCGTAGCGGGCGCGGTCAGTTGCACTGGTTTTCCATCGCCACGCGCCTGTGCCACCGCGTCGCGCAGGGCCTCAAACACGCTGATCGCCAGCATGAAGGGCGGCTCGCCGACGGCCTTAGAGCCAAACACGTTGTCTTCCGGGTTGGGTTCGTGCCAGAGGTCCACCTTGAAGTGCGCCGGTACATCACCAGCGGTCGGGATTTTGTAGGTGCTGGGGGCGTGGGTGCTCAGGTAGCCCTTGTCGTTCCAGACCAATTGCTCGGTGGTGAGCCAGCCCATGCCCTGCACAAACCCGCCTTCAATCTGGCCAATGTCCAGCCCTGGGTTGATGGAGCGCCCGACGTCGTGCAGGATGTCCACTTTCAGAACCTTGCTTTCGCCGGTAAGGGTGTCAATCGCCACCTCGGTACAGGCGGCACCGTAGGCAAAGTAGTAAAACGGGCGCCCGGTCAGCGTGGTCTTGTCGTAGTGGATTTTGGGCGTGCGGTAAAAGC
>CAJASG010000335.1 GCA_903944555.1 uncultured beta proteobacterium | reverse complement strand
TGCACAAGCCGTTTAACGACGCCGAGTTGGTGGAGGCCGTGACGGCCTCGGTGCTGGATGTCATCAAGGCCAACGGCCCGCCGCCTGCCGCCATCGTTTCACCCGAAAAATCCGGGGGCAATCCCGTACCAACCGCCGCCCTGCAGGCGCAGCTATCGGCATCAATGGGGGCCATTCCGTTTCGGCTGGTACCCGATGACCGAATGGTCCCGGAGAAGCTGACGCCGATCAACCTGCTGGGTGTGTATTCCGCCAGCGACCGCGAGGGGGGGGGTGCGATCGGGGTGAGGGATGCCAATGCGGTGTGCATTGTGGGTGGAGGCATTGCGCGCCAGGCCCCAGCCGTGGTGCGCACGGCAATGGCGGCAGGGCAACCCAGTGATGCCATGCTGTCCAACGCCCAGGACTTCATGCGCAGCACGGCGGCGTGCTTGAGCGAGTCGTCGGTCGAAGCGCCCGCGAGTGTCTCCCTCGCCAAGGCCAGTATTGTTAAGAACTCATTCGCCAAGCTGCCGGAAATACTGTCCCAGTCGGGTAACCGGTCTGATTTTCGGGTTTCGGTGCCGGGCTACGGTGAAGGACGGCTTGCTTTCTTTGTGGTGGCGGCATGAGTTGGCTCAATGCGGCCTTGTTTTTTGTTTTCGTCTGCAATCTTGCCTTTATGGTGGGCGCCGCCTTCTTGTTGTACCGCATTGTGGATGCCGCCGAGGGCTCGCGCCTGGACCTCAAAAAAGCGGCCAACCAAACCATTGAAGCCGCCGACAAGCTGCACTTGGTGGCCCGTCGAACCATCAATGAGATGGGCATGGTGAACGATGCGCAGGCAGCCCGTGAGCGCAGCGCAACACGGGGTGTGACTGAACTCGCCGCGCAAGTCAAAGGGCTTCTCGACAGGCTGCACAGTGAGTCGGTCAAACCGGCTCTGACGGGAGATGCTGAGTCGGGCGGTCGGCAGTTCAGCGAGGACCAGCGTGCCAAGCTGCGTGCCGAGCTCAATGCGGCTACGGCCAAGAACCACCAGTTGCAGGAAGAGATTTCCCAGACCCAGTACCGTCTGAAAGAGGCCATGGCTGCCAACCGGGGGCTGCGCCAGGAAGTCAGTGAGATTCAGGGTCTCAAGCAAAGTGCGCTGGACCAGTTGCTTTTGCGTGCCGAAGAACTGGAAGCCCAACTGCACATGGCCCAGGAGCGCGCCACGGCCGCCGAAATGCTGGCGCAGACAAATGCACAAAAACTGGATGAAATCACGGAGCAACTCAACTTGCAACAAGGTGAAGAGGGGGACGTCGGGGTGGACCAGTCCGGGCTAATCCAAAGCCAGCAAGACCAGATTGATATGCTGGCCGCACGGGAAAAATCCCTGATGGGGCGCATGGACCAAATGGAGAAGGCGTTTGAGCGCACCCAGACGGAAAAAACATTCATTGAAGAGCGTTTCCTCCAGCTGGACGCGGCCAAGCAGGTAAAGCGCACAGCAGGGTAACGTGGGTGCTAAGTACGGGCCGTCAGGAACGCTTCAAACGCCGCCACGGGTAAGGGGCGGCTGAACAGGTACCCTTGGTAGGCATGGCAACCCTGGCCCGCCAGGAAACTTCGCTGTGCCTGCGTCTCGACCCCTTCTGCGATGCAGGCCAGCCCCAAGCTGTTTGCCAGCACAATGACCATCTTGGCAATCGCTGCATCGTTCGGGTCGATCAGGATGTCACGCACAAATCCCTGGTCAATCTTCAGTTGGTCCAGCGGGAGTCGCTTCAAGTACGAAAGCGACGAATACCCGGTGCCAAAGTCGTCCAGCGAGAAGCCCACCCCAAGGGCTTTGAGGGTGGTCATTTTGGCAATCACGTCCTCAATGTTGGACACCAGTAGGCCCTCGGTCAACTCCAGCTTCAGACGTTGCGGATTCGCTCCGGTGCGCTCCAGCACGGCTCTGACCTGCGCCACAAAATCATTCTGGTGAAACTGACGGGCGCTGACATTCACCGACAGGGTCAGGTGCGCCGTAGTGGCGTGCCCAGCCCACGCGGTCAGTTGCGTGCAGGCGGTTTCCATCACCCAGCTCCCCAGCGGCAAAATCAGACTGGTTTCCTCGGCCAGCGGGATGAACTCGGCGGGGGAGACCATGCCGCGCGTGGGATGCATCCAGCGCACCAGTGCCTCGGCGCCGGTGGTTTTGCCTTCGCTGTCGACCTGGGCTTGGTAGTGCAGCAGGAACTGGTGGTTGGCCAAGGCGTCGCGCAGTCCATCCTCCAAAGCCGCACGGGCGGTCACCACGTCTTGCATTTTTGGGTCAAAAAAGCGCAGCGTGTTCCGCCCGGCCGCCTTGGCTTGGTACATAGCCAGGTCGGCACGTTTGAGTGGCTCATCAATCCCCTCGTTTGACTCTCCAAACAGGGTAATGCCGATGCTGGGGGTGCTGTGGTGTTCGTAGCTGGCAAGGCGGTAGTTTTGGTTGAGGGCGGCAAGAATCTTCGCACCTACCACCTCCGCTTGCGCTGCGGCCTCCTGCGGGTTGGCGCTGAGGTCTTCCAGCATCACCACAAACTCATCACCACCCAAGCGGGCCACCGTATCGCAATCGCGCACGCAGGTGCACAGGCGCTGGGCGACTTGTTGCAGCAACAGGTCGCCTTTGTCATGGCCGAGCGTGTCGTTGAGGGTCTTGAAGTTGTCTAGGTCCACAAACAGCAATGCACCGCTGCGCTGGTGGCGAAGGCCGGTGGACAAGGCCTTTTCCAGCCGGTCCATCAGCAACCTGCGGTTGGGTAGCTGGGTCAGCGGGTCATAGAAGGCCAGACTCCTGATCTGCTCTTCAGCCGCCTTGCGGCGGGTGATGTCGCGGGAAATCCCGTGAAACCCGAGCAGCGTGCCCTGGGCATCACGGTCTATCTTGGTGACCACTTCGGTCCAGATCAGGCTGCCGTCTTTGCAGCGCTGCTGCAACTCGAAGGCTTCCGGCTGGTTGTGTACACCGCGCGCTTCATCCGCCATCCGCGCTTGCAGTCGGTCAGTAACCAGTGCAATGCCCTCCGCCGTCAGCAAATCAAAAACATGTCGACCCACCACCTCGTCTGCCCGAAAGCCCCGCATCCGCTCGTCCGACGGGCTGATGTAGGTGAAGCGGTTGTCGGCATCCTGCCGCCACACCACATCGGAGGCGTCCTCGGTCAGCAGGCGGTAGTGGGCCTCGCTGCTCAGCAATTGCTGGGCAGCCACACTGCGCTCGATGGCGATGCTGGCCAGGCCAGCCGACTGTTCGATCAGGACGATGTCCGATGCGCCCGGGGTATGGGGTGCCTGGTGGTAGATGGCAAACGTGCCCAGTACTTGACCGGTGGAAGAAAAAATGGGTTGTGACCAGCAGGCGCCCAGTCCTGCGCTGGCGGCGAGTTCCTTGTAAGGCGTCCAGTAGGGGTGGGTAGCGATGTCGTCAACCACGACCCGTTCGCCGGTAAAGGCGGCCGTGCCGCAGGAGCCGACACCTAGGCCAATCTCCACACCGTCCAGCGCCGCGTTGTAAAAGTCGGGCAGGCTGGGTGCAACCCCTTTGCCCAGATGACGGCCATCACTTTCCAGCAGCAAGATGCTGCACAACATCAGCGGATGGATTTCTTCCACCCCCCGAACCAGAGCGGTCAGAAGGTCTGGCAAGGCCTCACCGCTCGCCAGCAGCTCCAGAATGCGGCTTCGGAATTGTTCAATTTTTTCCGCTTGTTTGCGCGTCGTGATGTCATGCAGCGCGCCGATCAGTTTGACCGATTTGCCGTCTTCCACCACGACAGAGCACTGCGCCCGCACCCAAATGGGGCGACCCGTGGCGGTAAATTTGGGTAGTTCCAAATCGTAGGGCGTGCCATGGTCGATGGCGGCTTGCATGGCCGCTTTTATGACCGGCTGCACTGCGGGCTGAAAGAGTTGAATCGATTGTTCAAGGGTGGGCGTCACCGGAGGGCTCATCTCATGAATGCGGAATACCTCAGGGGACCAAAAGAACTCCATGGTCCGCAGGTCGAGCTCCCAGCCGCCAACATGCGCCAACTCTCCGGTATGCCGTAGGAGCTCGGCGGTGCGTTCCAGCGTTTCGCGTACCCGGTAGTCCTCGGTCACGTCGCTGAACACCAGCACGACGCCCTCAATTTGGCCGACGGAATTGCGA
>CAJASG010000334.1 GCA_903944555.1 uncultured beta proteobacterium | reverse complement strand
GTCATGGCGCGGTGTTTTAACGGCCACAATCTCGACCGGCACCACGTCCGTGCCTTGGAGCAGCATTTGAAAGTAGGCGTGCTGCCCGTTGGTGCCTGGCTCCCCCCACAGCGTGGGCGAAGTGCCGTAGGGCAAAGCGGCGCCCGTGGCGTCCACCTGTTTGCCGTTGCTTTCCATCTCCAGCTGCTGTAAATAGGCCGGCAGGCGGCGCAAGGCGCTGTGGTACGGCGCAATGCTGCGGCTGGTGAAGCCGTGAAAATTGCGGTACCACACGTCCAGCAGCGCCAGGCGCACTGGCAGATTGGCTTCGAGTGGTGCGGAGCGGAAGTGCTCGTCCATGGCGTGGGCACCGGCCAGAAATTCCCGGAAACCCGCAGCACCAATGGCAATTGCCACTGGCAGCCCGATGGCGGACCACACCGAATAACGTCCACCCACCCAGTCCCAAAAGCCAAAGGTGGTGGTGATGCCAAAGGCATTCGCCGCCGGCACGTTGGTGGTCAACGCGGCGAAGTGGCGCGCGATGTTGGTGCCACCCTGGCCCAGAAACCACGCCTTGGCGGACGCCGCGTTGGTCATGGTCTCGATGGTGGTGAAGGTCTTGCTGGCGATCAGGAACACCGTGCTGGCCGCCTGCAGGTGCGGCAGTTTGGCCGCCAACTCGTGCCCGTCCACATTGCTGACGAAGTGCAGGCGTTTACCGCTGGTGGCAAACGCATCCAGCGCCAACACCGCCATCTGCGGCCCCAGGTCCGAGCCACCGATGCCGATGTTGACCACGTCGGTAATGGCGCTGTCTGCGCGCACGGCTTCTGCATAGGCCAGCATGGCGTCCAGCGTGGCGTGCACTTTGGCCTGCTCGCTTGACCGATGGCCCGCTATTGAATCAGTAGCTGCTTGCGCACTATCCACGGGGCTTGAGGGCGGATTTCGCAATAAAGTGTGCCAAACCTCACGCTGCTCGGTGGTGTTGATCTTTTCCCCGGCAAACATGGCGTCGCGGTGCTCCTGCACGCCACATTGGCGCGCCAGGTCCAGCAGCAAGGCCTGGGTGGCCGTGTCGATCCGGTTTTTGGACAGGTCGGCAAACACATACGGCGCTTCCTGACTGAAGGCCGCAAAGCGTGTCGAGTCCTGGGCAAAGGCCTCGCGCGTGTCAAAAGTTTGGCCAGTAGTTTTATAAGCAGTTTGCAGTTGGCCCCAAGCGGGCGTGCGGTCACAGCGGGTGCGTGTCATGGCTCTTTTCCCTTCGCTTACGCGGCCAGCATGAGTTGTTCCAGCTTCACGGCATCGACGCAAAACGCGCGAATGCCCTCGGCCAGCTTCTCGGTGGCCATGGCGTCTTCGTTCAAGGCCAAGCGGAAACTCGCCTCATCAAAATACACATGTTCCTGAGCGCTTTGCAGAGCGGATGCCTTGTCCAATGCGCAGACCAGCGGCGCATCGGTCGCCGCCAGCAGGGACAGCAGATCCGGGCTGATGGTGAGCAGATCGCAGCCCGCCAACGCGGTGATCTGCCCGACGTTGCGAAAACTCGCCCCCATCACCTCGGTGGCAATGCCGAATTTCTTGTAGTAGTTGAAAATCTGCTTGACCGATTGCACACCGGGGTCATTGGCACCCGCACGCGCGGCCTCCACCCAGGCAGTACCGGCTGACTTTTTGTACCAATCGTAAATGCGGC
>CAJASG010000333.1 GCA_903944555.1 uncultured beta proteobacterium | reverse complement strand
GGTACAAACAGCCCTGCAAAGAAATTGATGCCGGTGCCAAACAACCCGAACAGCAACAACAACGCAGCCTCCAGCAGCAAGGGGCGGCCGTAGGCACTTTGCAGATTGCGCCGCAGCGCCCAGTTCACCATCCAGGTGGTGGTCATGGCGCCACCCAGGAACGCCAGCAGTGACGCCAATCCCGCAATGGCTAAAGTGATTTGGCCCAGCACCAGGTTGTCTGCCACCGAGGACAGCACACCGGTCATGTGGGATGTGTATTGACCCACCGCCAGAAAACCGCCGGCGTTGGTGGCGCCGGCGATCAAGCACAGCGTGGCACCCAGGCGGAGGTTGGTTTGGGCAGTCCGCTGGACCGAAGTCCAGCCGCGCAACTGGGGGATCATGGAGGGTGGGGCTTAGTGCACCCGCATCCCGGCCTGCGCCCCGGCAAAGGGTTCCAGCACGTAAATGCCGGGTTGGGTTTTTTCATCGGCGTGGCTGGCGGCCAGGACCATGCCCTCGGACATGCCGAATTTCATCTTGCGCGGTGCCAGATTGGCCACCATCACCGTCGCTTGCCGATGAGTTGCTCTGGCTGGTACGCGCTGGCAATGCCGCTGAAGACGTTGCGGGTGGTGGGTTGGCCATCGGCATCCTTTTCACCCACATCCAAGGTGAGGCGCAGCAGCTTGGTGGAGCCTTCCACAGCTTCGCAATTCAGGATTTTGGCGATGCGCAGGTCGATCTTGGCGAAGTCGTCGATGCTGATGGTCGGCGCCAGCGCCTCGCCGCCGGGGGCGGTGGGGTCCACGGGGGTTGCGGGGGCTGCTGTTTTTGCTACCTTTTTAGGAGCTGCTTGCGCAATATCCAAGGGGGCTGCAGCCTCTTTTGGCTCAAAAAGTGCATCCAACTGTTCGGGGGTGACGCGCTGCATTAGGTGCTGATAGGGGGCGATGGATGCAACGTCGGCGCTGGCATTCCAGTCCTGCATGCTGGTGCCGACAAAGCCCTGCACCGCTTGCGCCAGCGACGGCAGCACCGGGGCTAGATAACGGGTCAGCACCGCGAAGGTGTTGATCAGCACCGAACACACTTGGTGCAGCGCCTCGTTGTTAGCCGTGTCTTTGGCCAGGTCCCAGGGTTTGTTCTGGTCCACATAGGCGTTGACCTTGTCAGCCAGCAGCATGATCTCGCGGGTGGCCTTGCCAAATTCACGGCTCTCGTACATCTGTGCAATGCCGTCTGCCGCGCCGCGCACTTCCGCCAACAGCGCTGCGCCGGAGGCCCCAAAGGCGGTGCTGAGCTTGCCCTCAAAACGCTTGGTCAGAAAACCTGCCGCCCGGCTGGCAATGTTCACGTACTTGCCAATCAGATCGCTGTTGACCCGCGCCATGAAGTCGTCGGCGTTGAAGTCGATGTCTTCGTTGCGGGCTGAGAGCTTGGCCGCCAGGTAGTAGCGCAGCCATTCGGGGTTCATCCCTAAGCTCAGGTACTTGAGCGGGTCCAGGCCGGTGCCGCGGCTCTTGCTCATCTTTTCGCCGTTGTTT
>CAJASG010000332.1 GCA_903944555.1 uncultured beta proteobacterium | reverse complement strand
GCCTGATGCAGATTGAGACCCAAGGCGGCGACCAGTTCTTCGGCGAGCCCATGCTCAACATAGCCGACTTCATGCAAACCGACGGCAGCGGCAAGGGGGTCATCAACATCCTGGCAGCCGACAAGCTAATGAACGCCCCACGCCTGTACGCCACGTTTTTACTGTGGATGCTGAGTGAGCTGTTCGAGATGCTGCCCGAAGTAGGCGACCTGGACAAACCCAAACTGGTGTTTTTCTTTGACGAGGCACACCTGCTGTTTGCCGACGCCCCCAAGGTGCTGATCGAGCGCATTGAACTGGTGGTGCGACTGGTGCGCTCCAAGGGCGTGGGCGTGTTCTTCGTCACCCAAAACCCGTTGGACATTCCCGACTCGGTGCTGGCCCAGCTGGGCAACCGGGTGCAGCACGCGCTGCGGGCCTTCACGCCACGCGACCAAAAGGCGGTCAAATCAGCGGCCGACACCATGCGGGGCAACCCGGATCTGGACATTGCCACGGCCATTACCGAGCTGGCGGTGGGCGAGGCCTTGGTGAGTTTTCTGGACGAGAAGGGTCGCCCTGGCGTGACAGAGCGGGTATTCGTGCTGCCCCCATCCAGCCAGATTGGCCCCATCACGGTGGCCCAGCGCAAGGCATTGATGGACAACTCCATCGTGGCCGGTGTCTATGAAAAAGCGGTAGACCGTGACTCTGCCTACGAGTCGCTCAAAGGCCGCACCCAATCACGCCTTGCACCCTCACCGGCCACGCCAAGCGAATCCCAAGCCCAAAGCAGAACCAACGGATCCAACGGTTCAAACCAACAATCAAGCCAGCAAGCCAACCCGCCGCCAGAGCGCGGCATTCTGGATGGTCTGGGTGACCTGCTGGGCGGCGGCACCCGGCGCACCCGCGCCAGTGCGGGCGAGCAAATGATCAAAAGCGCCGCCAGCTCCATTGGCCGCGAAGTAGGACGCCAGATCATCCGCGGCGTGCTGGGCAGCATTTTCGGCGGCGCCCGGCGCTAAATTGCCCCCAATACCCCTTACCCCACCCTCACGCCAAGACCTTCACAAGAGAGAACAGGAATTCCCATGATCGCTATCGACCCCGCCGCCCGCGCCAATGTGCACCTGATTGACCACCCGCTGGTGCAGCACAAGCTCACCTTGATGCGAAAAAAAGACGCCAGCACCAACAGCTTTCGCCGCCTGCTGGGAGAACTCAGCGGCCTGATGGCCTATGAAGTGTTCCGCGACATGCCGACGCAGGACGTGGAGATTGAAACTCCGCTGGAAACCATGACCGGCAAACAGATCGACGGCAAGAAGCTGGTTTTCGTGTCCATCCTGCGGGCCGGCAACGGCATTCTGGATGGTGTGCTCCAAGTGGTACCCGGCGCCCGTGTGGGCCACATCGGCCTGTACCGCGACCCCAAAACCCTGCAGGCGGTGGAGTACTACTTCAAGATGCCCAAAGACATGGAAGAGCGCGACATCGTGGTGGTCGACCCCATGCTGGCGACCGGCAACTCGGCGGCCGCGGCGGTGACGCGGCTGAAGGAATGCAAACCCAAGTCCATCAAGTTTTTGTGCCTGTTGACCTGCCCCGAAGGCATCAACACCATGTACAAGGCCCACCCGGACGTACAGATTTTCACCGCGGCCATCGACCGAGAACTCAGCGACCACGGCTACATCCTGCCCGGCTTGGGTGATGCGGGTGACCGAATTCTCGGCACGCAATGAAATTGGCTCAAAATTTATGCAAAAAAGGCCTGTAACGCCCGCAGAATGTGCGCAAGCAGCTCCTTTATTGATAGCAACACTCCAGGAGTCCTAGATGCTTGACCTGCTCATCCACAACGCCACCCTGCCCGATGGGCGAACCAACATGTCGGTGGCGGTGCAAAACGGCCGCATCACTGAGGTCACGCAGGGGTTGCAAGCGCCCGCCGCTGAGGTGGTGGACGCCGGGGGCCTGCTGCTCAGCCCGCCGTTTGTGGATGTGCATTTCCACATGGACGCCACGCTCACCTACGGCATGCCGCGGGTGAACGAGAGCGGCACGCTACTGGAAGGTATCGCACTGTGGGGCGAACTCAAACCCAGCCTGACCGCCGATGCGGTGATTGAGCGCGCCCTCACCTACTGCGACTGGGCCGTGGCCCAGGGCCTGCTGGCGATCCGCAGCCATGTGGACACCAGCGACCCGCGCCTGCTGGCGGTCGAAGCGCTGCTGGAAGTCAAGAAGCGCGTGGCCCCGTACATCGACCTGCAACTGGTCGCCTTTCCGCAAGACGGGGTGCTTAGAACGAAGGGTGGCATGGACAGCCTGAAACGTGCATTGGACTTGGGGGTGGACGTGGTAGGCGGCATTCCCCATTTCGAGCGCACCATGGCCGACGGTGCCGCCAGCGTCAGAATGCTGTGCGAACTGGCCGCCGAGCGCGGAAAACTGGTGGACATGCACTGCGACGAGTCCGACGACCCGCACTCGCGCCATATCGAATCGTTGGCTTACGAGACCCAGCGTTTGGGTCTGCACGGGCGCGTCACCGGCTCACACCTCACCTCCATGCACAGCATGGACAACTACTACGTCACCAAACTCATGGGCCTGATGGTGGAAGCCCAGGTGCATGTAGCCAGCAACCCCAATGT
>CAJASG010000331.1 GCA_903944555.1 uncultured beta proteobacterium | reverse complement strand
TAGGTCATCAGTTCGAATCCGATAATCGGCACCATTTCCCTTTAACCGACAGAGTTTGTTCTACAAACTGTTGCGTGACGTTTGAACCTTCAGCCGTATGGTGCTGACATCCCATCCCTTTGAGCGTAGGTGCGACTCAAGCGAGGGCAGTAATTGCCGGATTTTTGCAGCGACAGCGTTGTTGGATAATATTAAGCACCACGATGAACCCTCTATAGGTCCGGGCAGCACTGCTGACCGCAGGGGCGTCGGGATGAGTGCTTCTATGGATTTAAGGCGCTCCGTTGAGTCCATGGCGAGTTTTGCAAGTTGCGCAAGAGCAGGGGCGTCTTGAGTGGCTTGAAGCAAAGTAACGGAATGATTGCGGCGGTTCATGACCTACGAATTGGGGGTTTTAGGATGCAGTTGATTATCACGGATGCTTGGTTGGCAAAAAGTCGAGCCATTCATTTGAGTGGTGCCAAATTGATGCTGGCCATTGTTGGTTTGTCTTTTTGTTTGATGTTGCTGTCGGCTGTTTTGTATCACTGGGTATTTCTAAAAGGCGCGCGTGAGGGGTGGCCGATTGTCGGGACCTTGGTGCGACTGGTGGTCAAGGATGAGTTTGCGCAGCGGGATCGTTTCATGCGTGAAAATATTGACGTCATGGCTCGGAAGTTGGGCGAAATGCAGGCCAAAGTACTGCAGTTGGAGTCGCTGGGTGAGCGTGTTTCCAGCTTGGCAGGTGTCAATCCAGCAGATATGAAAATGAAGCCTGGACAAGGCGGCGCGTTGATCGCGGGTCGTGAGTTGTCGCTGGATGAGCTGCAGGCAACGCTGGCTGAACTGGATCAACTGACCAATCAGCGCACGGACTTGATGACGGTGATTGAGTCCCGTTTATTTGAGCAGCGCATCAAGAAAATGATGGTGCCAACGCAGGCACCGGTCCCAAACGCGAGTTTGGGTTCTATTTTTGGTTGGCGTATTGATCCGATTACTGGTCAATCGGCATTGCACACCGGATTGGATTTCTCGGCCGAAACGGGTGCGTCGATATTTTCTGCTGCGGGTGGAGTCGTCGTTGCGCAGGAGTACCACTCGCAATACGGAAATATGATAGAAATTGACCATGGCAATGGACTTATTTCACGCTATGCACATTCCTCCAAGGTGTTCGTCAAAAAGGGCGACCTGATTAAGAGGGGGCAGAAGATTGCGGAAGTGGGTACCACCGGACGATCGACTGGACCACATTTGCATTTTGAGGTGCTCGTGCAGGGTGTGCCACAGGACCCTCAGAAATTCCTCAATGCCGGGCGCAACCTTCCTGCATCAACTGCTCTGTCACAACGGTAAAATACAGCGTTTGGTTTATCCGGAGTCAGGCAGGCCGAGCCCATGGTTGCTTTTCACCAGAACGACCCCAATTCACTCAGATTAGAAAAAGGACTGCGCTGCTCTGCTGCCTATATTGGGTGGCAGGCCAGTCTTGCATGCATGGCCACCAATATCCTGACAAAAATCTTCGGCAGTCGTAACGACCGTCTGCTTAAACAGTACCGCACGGTTGTGGCACGCATCAATGCCATGGAGCCACAGTTTGAGCAACTGTCGGATGATGGTTTGCGCGCGAAAACGCAGGAATTTAAAGATCGCGTTGCCAAGGGTGAGTCCCTCGACGCCATCCTGCCTGAAGCCTTTGCTGTGGTGCGAGAGGGGTCGAAGCGGGTGATGAAGATGCGGCACTTTGATGTGCAGTTATTGGGTGGCATGTCATTGCATAACGGGAAAATTTCCGAAATGCGAACAGGCGAGGGTAAGACATTGACGGCCACGTTGCCTGTGTACCTGAATGCCTTGACGGACAAGGGCGTCCATGTGGTTACGGTCAATGACTACCTGGCTAATAGGGATGCCCAGTGGATGGGGCGTCTGTATAACTTCCTGGGTCTGTCGGTGGGCATCAACTTGCCGCAAATGCCAAGAGAAGAAAAGCAGGCGGCGTACCGCGCTGATATTACCTACGGTACCAACAACGAGTATGGGTTTGACTATTTGCGTGACAACATGGTCTATGAAGTAGCAGACCGGGTGCAGCGCGGTCTTAACTACGCGATCGTGGATGAGGTTGACTCCATATTGATCGATGAAGCGCGTACGCCGCTCATCATCAGTGGTCAGGCTGAAGACCACACCGAAATGTACATGGCCATCAACAAGGCAGCGCCCAAATTACAGCGCCAAGAAGGGGAGGCTGACCCACGTACGGGTGAGGGAGTCACAAAGCCTGGCGACTTTACGGTTGATGAGAAAAGTCACCAGGTCTTTTTGACAGAGCAAGGTCATGAGACGGCAGAACAGATTTTTGCAGACTTGGGCTTGATTCCGGTGGGCGCGTCCCTCTACGATCCTGCCAACATTACGCTCATGCACCACTTGTATGCGGCGTTGCGGGCCAACCATCTCTACCACCGGGACCAGCACTATGTGGTTCAGCAGGGGGAAATCGTCATCGTTGACGAATTTACCGGCCGTTTGATGACCGGACGTCGTTGGAGTGATGGCCTGCACCAGGCGGTGGAGGCCAAAGAAGGCGTGGTCATTCAAGCTGAAAACCAGACCTTGGCATCCATCACGTTTCAGAATTACTTCCGTTTGTACGGGCGATTGGCGGGTATGACGGGCACTGCCGATACCGAGGCCTATGAGTTTCAGGAAATCTATGGACTGGAAACGGTGGTTATTCCACCAAATCAAGTTAGTCGACGCGAAGACCAATTGGACCGTGTCTACAAGACAACGCGCGAGAAATACGAGGCGGCAATCAAGGATATTCGTGAGTGTTACGAGCGTGGGCAGCCTGTTCTTGTAGGTACGACATCGATTGAAAATTCGGAAATCATTGCGCAGTTGCTTGAAAAAGAGCAACTGCCGCATCAGGTCTTGAACGCAAAACAGCATGCGCGCGAGGCGGATATTGTTGCCCAAGCCGGGCGTGCCAAGATGATCACGATAGCCACCAACATGGCTGGCCGTGGCACTGACATTGTGCTGGGTGGCAGCATTGAAGGTGTTATCAACGCCATTGAGGCGGACGATGCACTGGACGATTCCAGTAAACAGGTTGCCATTGCAGACGTGCGAAAGCAGTGGGCGCTTGACCATGAGCAGGTTAAAGCACTTGGCGGTCTGCGAATCATTGCAACAGAGCGCCACGAATCCCGTCGTATTGACAACCAACTGCGAGGCCGGTCCGGGCGACAGGGTGACCCAGGGTCTTCGCGCTTCTATTTGAGCCTGGACGACGCTTTGATGCGAATTTTTGCGGGAGATCGGGTTAAGGCCATCATGGACCGACTGAAGATGCCCGATGGTGAGGCTATCGAAGCGGGTATCGTGACCCGGAGCATCGAGAGTGCACAACGCAAGGTTGAAGCGCGCAACTTTGATATGCGCAAACAACTGTTGGAGTATGACGATGTGTCCAACGATCAGCGTAAGGTAATTTACCAGCAGCGCAATGCCATTTTGGATGCTCAGGATTTAAGTGCTCAGATTACTTCTCTGCGAGAAGGTTGTTTCGACGACTTGGTGCGCCAATACATTCCAGTCGAGTCTGTCGAGGAACAATGGGACATTCGCACCCTTCAAAAAGTTTTGACCGATGAGTGGCTGTTGGAGCTGGACTTGACGAAGCAGGTCGCAGATGCCGGCGCCATTACCGATGACGACCTGTTAGAGACGGTGACAACGGCGGCCAATGCATTTTTCCTGGCCAAGGTCGCCCAAGTGGGGGCGGAACAATTCACTCAGTTTGAGCGTATGGTGCTGCTGCAGACCATTGACAGTCATTGGCGTGATCATTTGAGTGCTTTGGATTATTTGCGACAGGGCATTCACCTGCGCGGTTATGCGCAAAAGCAGCCAAAACAAGAATACAAGCGCGAAGCGTTTGAATTGTTTGGGCAGTTGCTGGACTCCGTCAAAAATGAGGTCACCAAAGTGTTGATGACTGTGAAAATTCAGTCTGAGGAGCAACTGGAAGAGGCTGCGAATGCCATGGAGACCCGTGGCGAAAGCATTGCGAATGTTACCTACAGCGCCCCAACAGAAACTGGAGAAGTCGAAACAACGGTCGACCCAGAGACCGTGCGCTTGGCCGCATCAGACGTCCCCCGGGCTGGCCGTAACGACCCATGCCCATGCGGTAGTGGGAAAAAATACAAACATTGCCATGGCAAATTGGCTTGAGATAAAAGATGCCCGTCAATCTACCGCTCCCTGATTTCGCGACGCTTTTTCCAATTGCAGGTGTTCGTATTGGTGTAACTGAAGCTGGAGTGCGCAAGGTAGGTCGTAAAGATCTCTCTGTGGTGCTAATAGACGAGGGCGCTAGTGTTGCTGGTGTTTTCACGACAAATCGATTTTGTGCCGCCCCCGTACAAGTGTGTCGCGAGCATTTGGCCACTGGGCTGGGTGTGCGGGCCATGCTGATCAACACCGGCAATGCCAATGCCGGCACTGGTGCCGACGGTTTGGCCCGAGCGCGCAGCACTTGCCGTGCGCTGGCGCAACAATTGGGTATTGATGCGCGACAGATACTGCCATTTTCGACGGGTGTGATCATGGAGCCACTGCCCCATGACCGCATAGAGGCTGGTCTGCAGGCTGCAATCACTGACGCCAAACCTGACAACTGGTTGCGCGCCGCTGAAGGCATCATGACCACTGATACTGTGCCCAAGGCGTTTGGAACACAAGTGACGATTGGCGGACAGGTCGTCAGCATCACCGGCATCAGCAAGGGCGCTGGCATGATTCGCCCGAATATGGCGACGATGTTGGGTTTTATTGCCACTGATGCCTGTGTCAGTCAATCTCTGATGCACCAGCTGGCACTTGAATTGGCTGAGGGGTCCTTCAACCGCGTGACGGTGGATGGAGATACCTCGACGAATGATTCACTTGTGGTAATTGCCACCAATAAAGTCGGCCATGCGGTCATTGACTCGCTGGACAGCATCGATGGTAAGGCGCTTAAAAACGCCATGCTGGGAGTTGCTCGCAACTTGGCGCAAGCCATCGTTCGCGATGGTGAGGGGGCTACCAAGTTCATCACCGTTCAAATTGAAGGCGGGCGCAATGCGCAAGAGTGCCGCAAGGTGGCATACGCTATTGCCCACTCCCCTTTGGTGAAGACCGCCTTTTATGCCAGTGATCCCAACTTGGGCCGCATTCTCGCTGCGGTGGGTTATGCAGGCGTAGACGATTTGGATCAGGGGTGCATCGAGTTATTTCTTGACGATGTGCATGTGGCTACCCAAGGTGGGCGTAACCCGAACTACCGCGAGGAAGATGGACAGCGCGTAATGAGACAGAGCGAAATTACGGTGCGTGTGGAGTTAGGGCGTGGAACTGCCTCTGAAACCGTTTGGACCTGTGATTTCAGCCATGAATATGTGACCATCAATGCCGACTACCGCTCCTGACGAAAACGTGCATCCGATGACTAGTGGGCAGCTGGAAAAGTTTCTGACCCGTGTCGGGGTCTTTATGGACCGCGTTGAGGCGTCCTTGCTTCATCCCATGGAGCAGCCGGATTGGAATGCCTCTATTGCGTTTCGCTACCGTAAACTCAGTTCCGGGCAGGGCGTTTTGGCCCCGGTGCGGCATATTGGAGCCATGAATCTCTCTGATCTCAAAGAGATTGATATTCAAAAGGAAAAAATTCAGCGCAACACCGCGCAGTTTGTGCAGGGGTTACCCGCCAATAACGTGCTGCTAACGGGCGCGCGGGGAACCGGCAAGTCTTCGCTGATTCGCGGCTGCTTGCATGCGTTTTCGGCACAAGGGTTGCGGCTGATCGAGGTGGACAAGGCGGATTTGGTGGACCTGCCAGATATTGTGGATCTGGTGGCTGCGTGCCAAGAAAAGTTTATTATTTTTTGCGACGATTTGAGTTTTGATGACGGCGAACCTGGCTACAAAGCACTGAAGTCAGTTTTGGATGGGTCTGTGGCCGCGGCGACTCCGAATGTGTTGATCTATGCGACCAGCAACCGTCGTCACCTGCTTCCCGAATACATGTCAGAAAATTTGACTTATTCGCATACCGAGGATGGCGAGGTTCACCCAGGTGAGGGCGTAGAAGAGAAAATCTCGCTGTCAGAGCGTTTTGGCCTGTGGGTTAGCTTTTACCCGTTCAATCAAGATGAGTACCTGCAAATTGTGGGTCAATGGCTGTCTGCACTGGGGGTAACTGCTGCGGATATTGCAAAAGCCAGACCCGAGGCATTGATTTGGGCTTTGGAGCGAGGATCTCGCAGTGGGCGTGTCGCTTGGCAGTTCGCACGGGACTATTGCGGCCGGCACAGCATTTAGTTATGCACGATGAGCCGTTAATTGCCGATCCCTTCGCAGCGCGTGAGGGTGGCCCCAATCGCAGTGTGGTTGAAGTCGCAGTAGGGGTTCTGGTGCGGCCGGACGGCGCGTTCCTCCTCACCTCGCGCCCGCAAGGGAAGGCCTATGCGGGCTACTGGGAGTTTCCTGGAGGCAAGCTCGAAGTGGGAGAGTCGGTAGCGCAAGCACTCAAACGTGAGTTGTATGAAGAGCTTGGCATTGAGATCGGTAATGCTCAACCGTGGAAGGTCGAAATGGTTGACTATCCTCACGCATTGGTCCGTCTGCATTTTTGCAAAGTGTTTGACTGGGTTGGGATCTTGGAGATGCGCGAAGCACAATCATTTTCCTGGGAACGCCTGCCAGTGCAAGTGCAGCCGGTTCTACCTGGTACCGTACCCGTATTGCAGTGGTTTGCCAAGGAAGGCCAGTATTCGGGCGCTACACATTTAATAGCTGCTCGCGCAGGTAATTAGGGGCTTTCAGGCTTTTTCGCTCGCAAATTCACCCGGCATTGCGTATTGCACTACTATTGCAGTTTGGAGTCGCCAAACACGACATCTTCCGGTGGTGCTTGCGTAGGAACCCGAAATTCTTCGCTTGCCCATGCCCCCAAATCTACATTTTTACAGCGAACACTGCAAAAGGGCCGTGCGGGGTTCGTCTGTGCGTAGACGCTGTCGCCTCCACAGGTCGGGCATCGTACGATTTTTGGACTTAAGAGCACAGCGTTAGCTCAAATGCCCCGTCTTCATTACTTGCATGCAGACGGTCGTCATTTTCATGGCGCATCATGCGAATAGAGACCATCAAGCGATTTCCACTGATCTCTGGTATCAGGTTGAACTCAGGATTGAGGGCAAGGCGCAGCAATTGGAAAGTACGCCCTTGCGGTAAATTTTGTTGAAATTGCCCGCCCACCGCCATTACCTTTTGAGGTGCGCCAGAGTCACGCAACAACTTGAGCAAGAGATGAATCGATTCTGCAAGAGGGGCCAGTGTGGAGGCCCAATGCTGTAAATCACTCTGCCGTGAAACCACACTGCGGTGCTGCCATGCAAAATACGCAGGCAAATCAAACTCACATGTGCCGCCAGGAATTCCGACCCGGCTGCGGATGCTCATCAGCCAGTCATTTTCCGTAAGAGATTGCCCCGCCTTACCAACCAGACCGCTCAAAGTGGCATAGCAACGTTCCAGTTGACCAACGACCTGATCCAACATTTCCTCAGCAATTGCCGGATTACCCCGATAACTATTCAGGATTTGCTTTTGCTTCTCCAGATCCTTTAATACGTCCGACTTCAAGTCGGCCCGGGCACCAACGTCCATAACTTCAAAGATGGTGGTTAGTGCGAAATGATGGTCTATAGGCTCAGTGCGGGCCATGAGCTCCGACAAGCTAAGAAATAGATGCTCCAAACGCAAGTAAGTGCGAATGCGCTCGTTAAAGGGGTATTCGTAGAGGATCACGCTGTATTTTCCGGTGGGCGAATCATAGCCCGAACTGGGCGCCAATTTCCTGAACATGCTTCGCGAGTGTGTCCAAAGTTATGCCGTCATTAAACAGTACCAAATCAGCAGCACTAAGTCGGTCTTCTCGGGTCGCCTGTGCAGCTAATATCTTTTTCACGTTGGTCGCATTCAATCCATTGCGAACAGTGACGCGTGCAATTTGGGTAGATTCCAAACAGTCTACGACCAAGATTCGATCGAGTGATTTGCGCCAGTGTTTTGACTCTACCAAAAGTGGAATGTCAAACACGATGCAGGGCGTGCCGGAGCATTCTGCTTGCTGGGCCTGACGGGCAATTTCTTTTCCTACCAGCGGATGCACAATGCCTTCCAGTCGAGCCTTGGCAGTAACGTCGTCATAGATCAAATGGCGCATTTTCTCTCGGTTCAATGCGCCATCTTCACTCAAGATATCAGGACCGAAGGCGGCTTCGAGTGGC
>CAJASG010000330.1 GCA_903944555.1 uncultured beta proteobacterium | reverse complement strand
CAGTTTTTTATTCTGCTGTATTTGTTCCTGACCCGCCATTACGAAAAGATTGACATCGTTTTCATCCGGCATCACACCCAGGCACAGGAGGTGACTGAAGACGAGTTCTTCCACGCAACGGAGAGCGGCGGCACGGTGGTGAGCAGTGCCTTGGAATTGATGCTAAAAATCATCCAGGAACGCTACCCACCCAACGAGTGGAATATTTATGGCGCACAGGCCAGCGATGGAGACAACTACAGCAGTGACAGCGGTGTTTGCCGTGAACTGCTGGCAGACAAATTGATCCCCATGTGCCGCTATTTTGCCTATGTGCAGGTGGCCGATGAGGAGCAAAATTTGTGGCACGAGTACACGCAACTTGTGCAGGAACACACCAACTTCGCCATGCGCAAGGCCACGGAACCCTCACACATCTACCCGGTATTCCGTGACTTGTTCAAAAAGGAAGGAGAAGCCACATGACCGCACCTCCCGCCACACCACTTCACAAGCCCGCGGAGTACCGCCATGTGGATGACCCCGGGCGTATTCCGCACGGGGCGGACCGACGCGTGCGCGTGGCCTTGCAGGCACCCTTGCCTGCGCCACCCCGCGCCGCCGCGCCTTTGCCCGACCCCAGTGACTGGACGTTCGAGTTGATTGAGCAGTACCACGATGTGATCCGCCAAACAGCCGAGCGCTTTGGTCTTGAAACGTACCCGAACCAACTCGAAATCATCACTGCGGAACAAATGATGGACGCCTATGCCAGCGTGGGCATGCCCATCAACTACCGGCACTGGAGTTATGGCAAGGAATTCATTTCTACGGACAAACGCTACCGTCGGGGCGACATGGGTCTGGCGTATGAAATCGTCATCAACTCAGACCCGTGTATCAGCTACCTGATGGAAGAAAACACCACCGCTATGCAAGCCTTGGTGATCGCCCACGCGGCCTACGGACACAACAGTTTCTTCAAAGGCAACTACCTCTTCCGCATGTGGACGGATGCATCCAGCATCATTGACTATCTGGTGTTTGCGCGCCATTTCATCAGCGAATGCGAAGAGCGCTACGGAATGGAAACTGTAGAGGCGTTTCTAGACTCCTGCCACGCTCTGGCCAACTACGGCGTGGACCGCTATCGCCGTCCGAGCAAGAAGACACTGGCGCAGGAATTGGCGGAACGCAAGGCGCGGGAGTTTCATGCGCAACAACAGGTCAATGAGTTGTGGCGCACCGTCCCCAGAAAGGAAGGCAAAGCTGATGGTGCACCTGAAGCGCAGCGCTTCCCGACAGAGCCCCAGGAAAACCTCTTGTACTTCATCGAAAAAAATGCCCCGTTGCTGGAACCGTGGCAACGTGAAATCGTTCGACTGGTGCGAAAAATCGCCCAGTATTTCTACCCGCAGCGCCAGACACAGGTTATGAATGAAGGCTGGGCCACTTTCTGGCACCACAAACTACTGAATACCTTGTACGACGATGGCCACTTAAGCGATGGAACGATGCTGGAGTGGCTCAGCTCCCACACCAACGTCATCTTCCAACCGCCCGTTGGCCATCGCGCCTACAGCGGCATCAACCCCTACGCACTAGGGTTTGCGATGTACACCGACATCAAACGCATATGCGAGGCCCCCACAGACGAAGACAGGGTCTGGTTTCCGGGATTCGCGGGCCAGCCGTGGCTGCCGACGCTGGACCACGCCATGCGCAACTACAAGGATGAGAGCTTTATCGGACAGTTTCTGAGCCCGAAATTGATGCGCGACATGCATCTCTTTGCCGTGCATGACGACGAGAAAAAAAGTGAACTGCAGGTTGCCGCTATCCACGATGAAGCGGGGTACCGCGAGGTGCGTCAGGCCTTGTCACAACAATACGACCTGGGTACCCGAGAGCCCAACATTCAAGTATGGGATGTGAACCGCAGGGGCGACCGCACACTGACCCTGCGCCACACCCAGTACAAGGACCGCCCCTTGGGCGACAGCACGCTGGAAGTCCTCAAACACACCGCCAGGCTATGGGGCTTTGGTGTTGCGCTGGAAAGCGTCAACGCGGCAGGCGCCATCACCAAGCAGTGGAGTGTGTCGAGCCCTGTTTAAACGGGAGGCGCCTTTGCCAGGAATTAAGGATTTGCTCTACAGGGGCCACGCGCATAACGCAGAGCATTCACCCCAATAAGACCATCAACTCCGTCAGGTTTTCGACCGTTTGGTGGGGTTGCTCTGCATGACTCCAAGCGTGTTGCTCTCGGTTCACCCAAACCGTTTGCATGCCTGCGCCCAAAGCGCCCAGCACGTCCAGTGCGCCGTCGTCACCCACATGCAAGACGTGGGCAGCCACGACACCCGCCTTGCTTGCCGCTGCATGAAAAATTCGGGCATCCGGCTTGGCAACGCCAAATTCGCTGGAGCTGACGCTGTCCACAAAAAACTGGCCCAAGCCCACGCGCCCAACATGCGCATTGCCATTGGACACTGCAACGATGGGGAAACGGGCCGCCAACGCAGCCAGCGCCGGCAGCACGTCGTCAAACAACTCGACCCGCATCCGCTCGGCAAAAAAGACCTCAAATGCAGGCTCCGCGAGTGCGGTGTCTTCCTGAGAGCGGTGCAAAGCCGTGCGAATAGACTCCCGGCGCACAGCGCTCAGGTCATGGCCAATCTCGGGGCGGGTCTGCACAACGTGCTCGCGCACCGCCAAGCGCGCCTGTGGGTCCGCAAACAGGGCTGCAGCGCCGGGCGCTCGCTGGGCCAACCAGGTGGCCAATGCATGCTCCGCGCGCTTGATGGTCGGCCAGATGGGCCACAACGTGTCGTCCAGATCCAGGGTAATGGCCTTGATGCGTGAAATATCGAGCATGGGTTTCAAAAAATGGGTGAACTCAAGATACAGGGGAGTTCTGGTTCTAACGCAGATTGCGAACGGACAGCATCGCCTCCTCAAAAGCGCTGGGACGTTTTTGGCTAAACAT
>CAJASG010000329.1 GCA_903944555.1 uncultured beta proteobacterium | reverse complement strand
GTTTGACTACGCCGACCGCTACCACTTGGCTGTGGCAGAGATGGCCGGTTACCTGAAAGACGGCCGCATGAAGAGCAAGGAAGACGTGGTGGTCGGCCTGGACACCTTCCCCGAGACCCTGCTCAAGCTGTTCAACGGCGAAAACTTTGGCAAGCTGGTGCTGGAAGTGGCCAAGGCCTGAGCCATTCAGCGAAACAAGCGCGGCTAGCCCGCGCAATTTGCTATACTTTTAGGAGCTGCTTGCGCATATTCCACGGGGGCTACAGACCTATTTGCCTTAAAAATTCAGCCCAAACTCAATCCCGCAACGCCGCGTACACCAGATTCCGGAACAAGGGCCGGTAGTAGTCGCGCTGGTTGGGGGCCTGGATCATCATCACGGCGAACAGGTCTTCCTTCGGGTCCACAAAGAAGGTGGTCCCTGCTATGCCGCCCCAGTAGTACAAGCCTTTCGAGCCCGCCACGGCGGCCACGCCATCCTCCATCCGCACGGCAAAGCCAAGGCCAAAGCCATGGCCGGGTGGCAGCAATTCGCCAGACCGGCCAGCCCGGTGCACGCCGATGTCGCCCAGGTGGTCTGCGGTCATGTAGCGCACGGTGTGCGGCGCCAAAATGCGCACGCCGTTCAACTCGCCGTGGTTCAACATACATTGCAAAAAACGGGCGTAGTCCATTGCGGTAGACGCCAGGCCGCTGCCACCTGCTTCCATGCGGGCGGGTTGACGGATGTCCATCAGCGGCATGGCAATGCCACCATCCGGATCTTTGGCAAAGGGCTCGGCAATGCGGTGCTGGTGTTCGGGCGGCACCACAAAACCGGTGTCCACCATGCCCAGCGGGTCAAAAATATGCGTTTTCAAAAACGCCCCCAGCGTTTGGCCACTGACCACTTCCACCAGGGCACCCAGCAGATCGGTGGCGCGGCTGTATTCCCACACCGTGCCGGGTTCGAACATCAGGGGAATGGCGGCTAAGGCGGTTGCAAACTCGGCGTTACTGCGCTCGCGCGAGCCCAGGCGTGCTTTGGCGTACTGGCGCTGGATCGGTTCACTGCCCAAAATTTCGTAGGTCAACCCCGCCGTGTGGCGCAGCAAATCCTGCACCGTGGGTGGTGCTTTGGGGCGGTGCTGCACCGCATGGCCACTGATGTAGGCCGTGACCTGCACCTCGGCAAACTCCGGCAGGTACTGGGCCACCGGGTCGCTGAGCAGCAGCTTGCCCTGCTCCATCAACTGCATCACCGCCACCGACACCAGTGGCTTGGTCATGGAGTAGATGCGAAAGATGGAATCCAGTGCCATCGGCGTGCCGTTTGCTGGGTCTTGCTGGCCGAGCGCGGTGTTCAACACCACCTGGCCGCGCCGGGCGATTAGTGCCACCGCACCAGGCAGGCGGGCCTTGGCAATCTCGGCCTGCAACACGTCTACCAAGCCTTGGGTGCGCTCTGGGCAAAAACCCACAGCGTCAGGGGCGCCCGTGGGCAAACCAGCATCCATCATGTGCATTCCTTGTATTTTGAAAACTAGGTGCCCTGGCTTTCCAGGTCTTGCAGCTTGCGCCACATGACCTTGCCAGCGCCACTCTTGGGCAGGCTATCGACAAACTG
>CAJASG010000328.1 GCA_903944555.1 uncultured beta proteobacterium | reverse complement strand
TGTCCGACTGGGCCAGCTTGCGTAGCGCCAGCACCACTTGTCCTTTTGATGTGAACTTTACTGCGTTGCCGCCCAAGTTGATGAGCACCTGCTGCAGTCGCATGGCGTCACCCCGCACCACCGCAGGCAGGGACGTATCCAGATCAAAGAGTACCTCGATATTTTTGCTCTTTACGTTGGCTGACAGCACGACGGAAAGATTGCGCAGCAAGGTATCGAAGCGGAAGGGTTCGCTTTCCAGCGTCATTTTTCCGGCTTCCACCTTGGAAAAATCCAGAATGTCGTTGAGCAAGCCCAATAGCGACTGCGCCGCGCCTTCGGTTTTGCTGGCGTAGTCGCGTTGTTGCGCGGTCAGTTCGGTGCTTTGCAACAGGTTGAGCAAGCCCAGAATGGCATTCATCGGCGTTCGAATTTCGTGGCTCATGTTGGCCAGGAACTGCCCCTTGCTGAGAGCGGCTCGCTCGGCCTCAATCCGGGCCGCGTGAAGCTCCCGTTCGTAGTGCTTGCGCTCAGTGATGTCCTGAAAAATACCAGACAGTTTGACGGGCCTGCCGCCGTCCACGGTGACGCGGCAGGTGGTGCGTACGTCGATAAGGTTGCCTTGGGTGGTGTAGGTCTGCAGCTCCAGGTCATAGCCTTCGCCCTGCGCCATCGCCGCCGCTAAGGCCTGCGAAATACGATGTTTAGATTCCGGTAAGAAGAGGTCGATACCCGCATCCACCGTTGGATTGAATTTGGATGGTGTGGTCTCGTGGATACGGTAGGTTTCGTCGGTCCAGAACAGCACGCCGGTTTGCAAGTTGAGTTCCCAGCCACCCACTTTGGCGATCGACTGGGATTCATCGAGCAGTGCCTTGTTGCCGATCAAGGCCGCTTCCACCGTTTTGCGCTCGTGCACGTCCTGTGTGGATCCAGCCATGCGAACCGCACGTCCGTGCTTGTCAAACCCCGCTTTCGACCGCACGCGAAACCAGCGGTAGCCAGCGTCCTTGGTGCGAAGCTGTACCTCGATGTCCAGCGGGCGCAAGCCAGCCATCGCGTCCTTGTTGGCCTGGCGGCTGAAGGTTACAAAATCCGGATGCAATAGAGAAAGGTAACTGTTGCGCGACGGCGGGAGCTCCTGATCCGAGTATCCCAGCATTGCGTAGTAGCTGGGCGACCACCATTGGGTTTCCTGTTGCACATCGGGCCAATCCCACAAGCCATCGTTACCGCCTTCAATGGCGAGGCTCATTCGCGTGGACATTTCGTCCAGCCGGCGCTGATCCTGCACACGCTTGGTGATGTCGGTTCGGATGGAAACGTACTTCTCCACCAGGCCATCGTTGCCAATAAAGGGCGCGATCATGGAGTCGACCCAGTACAGCCGGCCGTCCTTGGCGCGGTTGCAAATTTCACCCCGCCACGGCGTTCCTTTGGAAATGGTGCTCCACATCTCTTCCCAGAAGCTCTGTGGGTGGAAACCGGAATTGACGATGCGGTGGTTTTGCCCCATCAGCTCTTCGCGCCCGTAGCCACTGATGCGCTCAAACGCCTCATTGCAATTGGTAATCACACCATGGCGATCAGCTTCCGACACAATGGCGTGGATGTCAATCGTGGTGGCCAATGCACTGGCTTGTTGCAATGCACTTTCCAGCCGCTGCTGTGTTGCCTGGGCCTGCTGTACGGCGGTATCGCGCGCAGCAATTGCAGCTTGCGCCTTTTCTGCACTCAGCACTTTACGGACCTCCAGTGCTTGCGACGCTGCTACACCTAACTGCTGCAGAATTTCGTGCTGCTGTGGTGTGAGCATTCTTGGCTCACGATCGATGACGCACAGGGTGCCCACCCTGGCACCGTTTGCCAGGATGATGGGGGCACCCGCGTAAAACCGAATGTCCGGTGCCTCCTGCACCAAGGGGTTACCAGCGAAGCGCACATCCTCCAGCGTATCCGGCACCTCAAATACCTGATCGCCCAAGATTGCGTGTGCGCAAAAGGCAACGTCTCTTGGAGTCTGTTTGGCCCCCAGACCCACCTCTGCCTTGAACCACTGTCGATCAACGTCCACCAGGCTGATGAGCGCAATGGGGACCCCGCACACCAAGGAGGCTACTTTTACCAGGGCGTCAAACTCGGCCTCGGGTGCGCTGTCGAGCACGTCCAGGTCTTGCAAGGCTTGCAGTCGCCAGGCTTCGTTTTCAGGAAGGACTGCTGGTGTGTAAGACTTTTCCAAGTTGGATTTCCTGTGAATTCAGACGGGGGAAATTTTCACCCGAAAGTATGCCTGAATTCGATTTCCACGGTGCAGGGAGACGGCGGCGTTTTCTACGCCCAAGTCATACCGACTATTTTTGGGAACCGTGAGCGTCATTGACAACATCACGCAGGATCAGGCGACCGGCGGCAGGAATGGCAAGCCCGCAAATCAACTTCCCTTGCCACGGCTAAGTGAGCAGTCCTTTCAATGCAGTCAAGTAGTCCTGCCCCCGTGCTTCCGCAAACATGTCCAGCGCCAGGGTGAACGCGGCTTGCAGCACCAAGCCCGCACCAATGCCTGTCGCCACATCAAACCGCTGCAAAAACCCGATCAGGCAAACACCCACCACCAGCAAAACCATCTCGATGGTCTTGTAGAGGTTGAAATTTTTCATCACCGTCTGCATGCGGCCCACTTCCTCTTGCTTGAATTGCGCAGGCGCGTTTTGCGACTGGGTGACGAGGGTTTGCAATTGGGTGTCTGTGCGCAGGTACACCGTGGTGCCCACCACCAACTGCATCAGCGCAATGATGATCAGGGGAACGGCCATAAAACGCAGTCGGTGGCCATTGGCCCACAACCATACCGCGACACCAATCGCAATCAGGCCCACCGCGATAAAGAGCAGGCTCTCCTGCTTCTCGCC
>CAJASG010000327.1 GCA_903944555.1 uncultured beta proteobacterium | reverse complement strand
TGTCGTGCTCGATCAGCACCACGGTGGTCCCAAACTCGTCATTCACGTCCAGGATGAAGCGGCACATGTCCTGCTTTTCTTCCACGTTCATGCCGGCCATGGGCTCGTCCAGCAACAGCACCTGCGGCTCCATGGCCAGGGCGCGTCCCAAGTCGACGCGCTTTTGCAAGCCGTAGGGCAGCTGGCCAACAGGCGTCTTGCGGAAGGCCTGGATTTCCAGAAAATCGATGATGCGCTCCACCGCCTCGCGGTGCTGAAACTCCTCGCGCTGGGCCGGGCCAATGCGCAGGG
The DNA here is from genome assembly GCA_903944555.1 of uncultured beta proteobacterium. Taxonomy (GTDB): domain Bacteria; phylum Pseudomonadota; class Gammaproteobacteria; order Burkholderiales; family Burkholderiaceae_C; genus Allorhodoferax. Next base: position 2,384 of record CAJASG010000327.1, on the reverse strand, counting down.
CCTGCAGCAGGATGTTGCTCTTGATCTTCAGGTTGCGCCCGGACATGATGTTGTCCAGCACGCTCATACCCTTGAACAGCGCCAAGTTCTGGAACGTGCGCCCAATCCCCATCACCGCGACCTGGTGGCTGTCCATGTGCCCGAAGGTTTTGCCACGGAAGGTGATCGAGCCCTGCTGCGGCGTGTACACGCCGTTGATGCAGTTCAGCATGGAGCTCTTGCCCGCGCCGTTGGGGCCAATGATGGCGCGCACTTCGTGTTCACGCACATCAAAGGAAATGTCGGTCAGCGCCTTGACCCCGCCGAAACTCAGCGAGATGTTTTTGACGGCAAGAATGACCTCGCCAATTTTTTTAGTTGCCATGGTGTTCAATCAGGTTCAGGCAGCGGCCTTGACCGGCGCAAATGTTTTGGCGTCGTCCAGCTTGAGCGTGGCGCTGACGCTACCGGTGCGGCCATCTTCAAACTTGACCACGGTTTCGATGAACTGCGAGGTTTTGCCGCCATACAGGGCGTCAATCAGGGCGCCGTATTTTTCGGCGATGAAGCCGCGGCGCACCTTGTTGGTCCGCGTCAGCTCGCCATCATCGGCGTCCAGCTCCTTGTGCAGCACCAGGAAGCGGCTCACCTGCGAGCCCGCCAGCATGGTGTCGACGCTCAAATCGGCGTTGACCTTTTCGACGCACTCTTTGATGAGCTGGTAGACCTCGGGCTTTTGCGCGAGGTCGGTGTAACCGGCATAGGGCAGGTTGCGCCGCTCGGCCCAGTTGCCCACCGCGTCAAAGTCGATGTTGATCATGACGCAGACCTTTTCACGGCCGTCGCCATACGCCACCACTTCCTTGATGTGCGGGAAGAACTTGAGCTTGTTCTCCACATATTTGGGCGCGAACATGGCGCCATCGTTGGAGCCGCCCTTGATGCGACCCACGTCTTTCACGCGGTCGATGATCTTGAGGTGACCATGCGCATCCAGAAAACCGGCATCGCTGGTGTGGTACCAGCCGTCGGCCGACATCACCTCGGCGGTGGCCTCCGGGTTCTTGAAGTATTCCTTAAGCAAACCGGGCGACTTGACCAAAATTTCACCGTTGTCCGCCACCTTGATCTCGACCCCGGCACACGGCACACCCACGGTGTCGGCACGGGCTTCGTGGTCGGGTTGCAGACAAACAAACACGGCGGTTTCGGTCGAGCCATACAACTGCTTGATGTTGATGCCAATCGAGCGGTAGAACGTGAACAGGTCCGGGCCAATGGCCTCGCCCGCGGTATAGGCCACGCGTACACGGCTAAAGCCCAGGTTGTTGCGCAGGGGGCCATACACACACAAATTGCCCAAGCCATACAACACGCTGTCGACCAGCGAGAGCGATTTGCCATCCATTTTGTCCGGGCCCACGCGTTTCGCCACGTCCATGAAGTAGTGAAACATGCTGCGCTTGATGGCGCCGGCATCTTCCATACGGATCATCACACTGGTCAGCAGGCCTTCAAACACGCGGGGTGGCGCAAAGTAGTAAGTGGGACCAATTTCTTTCAGGTCGATGGTGACCGTGGCAGCCGACTCGGGGCAGTTCACCACATAGCCACAGGCCAACCACTGCGAATACGAGAAGATGTTTTGTCCGATCCAAGCGGGTGGCAAATAGGCCAACACCTCTTCGGCATGGGTCAACTTGTCGAAGTCGGCGCCCGCTTTGGCACGGTTGAGCAAGCTGTTGTGGGTGTGCACCACACCCTTGGGGTTGCCAGTGGTGCCGGAGGTGAAAAACATGGCCGCCACGTCGTCGGGCTTGGCCTTGTTGATCTCGTTTTTCAGGAAGTCGGGGTGCAGGGTTGTAAATGCCTTGCCCGCGGCCAGCAATTCGTCCAGCGAAGCCAGCCCCGGCTCGTCATATTTACGCAGACCACGGGGATCGTCAAAATAGATGTTGGAGATTTGGGGGCAGCGGTCACGAATCTCCAGGAGCTTGTCCACCTGCTCTTGGTCTTCGGCAAAGGCAAATCGCACATCCGCATTGTTCAGCGGGTAGATGCACTCCAGTGCAGCCGCGTCCTGGTACAAGGGAATAGGAATGGCACCCAAGGATTGCACTGCCAGCATCGTGGCGTACAGGCGCGGCCGGTTGGCCCCCACCACCACCATGTGCTCACCGCGTTGCAGACCCGCCTGATGGAGACCGGCGGCCAGGTTTTGCACCATCACCGCCAGGTCAGCCCACGACAGCGACTGCCAAATGCCGTATTCCTTTTCGCGCATGGCGGGCGCACTTGGGCGGCCACTGGCGTGCTGGAGTAAGAGTTTCGGAAAAGTCGTTTGCATCCCGGGTCCTTGTTGCTATGAGGGCGATTATTGGCCATAAGTTTGACGCTAAGTTGTC
>CAJASG010000326.1 GCA_903944555.1 uncultured beta proteobacterium | reverse complement strand
GCCACCGGCCTGACCAACCCTTGGCTCCAGAGCTCCTTGTTTTGGCCGACTACGGTGACCGCCCCATGGATCAGCCGTATGCGGTGGACAGCTCCGAGCCTGAGTTCGCCATTACCGCGGCGCTTCATCCTGAAATTTGCCTGCGGTTTCGCAACATGGTCAACAAGTCTTGGGGCGGTTGACGGCAACGCCCGAAGTGCCCCCATAAGGGCTTGTTTTTAATGCCTTAGGCATACCCCTGATGTGTGCTTCAATGGGACTGTGGTGATTGGTTCAAGGTTATTGCACAGGAGTCCATCATGGAATCTCGCAACTCTGTTCCGCAGTCCTCTCCTTTTCACTTACCGGTCGCGCACATGCGCCGGGTTTTCCAGCCGGACGAGGTCGAGCGCAAGCTGGCCAAGCTGCAGGAAAACGAGCACGACAGCCTGCGTGCCACCTACCAGCGCATGCTGGAGCGCGGCCCCCAGCGCTTCTCTGTCAAACCCTCCGGTGTGCCTGATATGGCGGACCTGTACCACACGCTTCCCAACTTCACCGAGGTGCTGGACGACGTCAAACGCCACGTCGCCCTGGCCCAGGACAGCCGGGACGCGCTGGAGGTCACCCCCATCCTTTTGCTCGGACCCCCGGGCATTGGCAAAACCCACTTTGCCAAAAAACTGGCGGACCTGCTGGGCACCGGCATGAGCTTGGTGCCCATGAGTTCCATGACTGCCGGCTGGTTGCTATCGGGCTCCTCCTCGCAGTGGAAAGGGGCCAAGCCGGGCAAGGTATTTGAAGCGTTGGTGGACGGTGAATACGCCAACCCAGTGATCGTGGTGGATGAAATTGACAAAGCCAGCGCCGATGCGCAGTACGACCCGCTGGGCGCGCTGTACAGCCTGCTGGAGCACGACACCGCCCAAAATTTTACGGACGAATTTGCCGAAGTGTCGATTGACGCCAGCCAAGTGATATGGGTCACCACGGCCAACGATGAGCGCTCGATCCCAGCCCCAATCCTGAACCGTATGAATGTATTTGTGGTGGATGCACCTTCGCTGGAAGCCGCCCGTCAAATTGCCCGCAATCTGTACCAAAGCATTCGCAACGAACATGGCTGGGGTGAGCGCTTCGCACCCAACCCGAGGGACGATGTGCTCGATTCGCTATGCGCCATGCCCCCGCGAGAAATGCGCCGGGCGCTGATGACGGGGTTTGGCAACGCGCGGCTGGATATGCGCGATGAAATCCAAGCGGTAGACCTGCCCAAGGCGGGCCTCAAAAAAGGGGCGATGGGCTTCTTGCAGTAGCGCAGGACGTATTGCTAAAAGCCTTTATCCGACGCTCTACCGGGGTTGGCCCCTTGCCCGATGGCCCGATTGAGCCGGGCAATGGTGTCATCGCTGACTTTTTTGCTGCACATGATGTGCCGGGTGTTACCTGCGTCAACATCACTGAAGGTCAACACCTTCAACCCTCTTGGCCGCACCTCAGGGAGGGTGATCAGCATGCTGGCCTCCTCTTGCGGGGAGAACATAAAGTCGGCTCGGGCCGCGCTCACCATACGGGCAAGCGCCGGTTGCTCGCCAGTGACGACTTGTACGTCGGCTTTGGCCGTCGCCATGATGCGCACCACATCCTGGCCGTAGGTCAGCCCCCCCTTCATCAGCACCCGCACCGCAGGATTTGCCACTAGCGCAGCCAGCGTTGTGCCACCGGGGTTGAAGTCCGGTCGCGCCAGGGCCACGGTGGGTTTGCCACGGTAAATCGGCACTGTGAACTTGGCAAACTTTTCGCGCTGCGCAGTTTTGTACCAGCCGATACCGCATGCGAGTTCATGGCCATTTTCAATTTTGACAAGCTGGCGTTTGGCGGGACTCAGCTGCCATTGAAAAGCGATACCGGCATTTTTGAACGCCGCTGCAGCAGGGTCAGCCGTCAGGCCACTGGCGTCCGCCTCGCCATGCTTCACCATATACGGTGGGCGTTCGTAAAAATACAAAATAATTGCATCATCGGCCTGAACAGTCGTGGCGGCCACCGCAAGCAAACTCCACATAGCAGTGAATCGCACAGAACCCCCTCAGTGAGCGCCTATGTTCCCCGCCATGGTCATCCCTGTCAATACGGGTTCACCCCGCTCGGCGCAGCGGCCATTCTGGCGGCTCAAGACCCCCGATAGGTGGAGTAACTCCACGGACTGACCAGGAGCGGCACATGGTAGTGCTCGTCCACGTTAGCCACGCCAAAATCCAGGCTCACCAGGTTCAGGAAATTGGGTTCTGGCAAAGCCACGCCACAGCCTTTAAAGTAAGCCGCCACGTCAAACACCAGGCGGTAAGTGCCTTTTTGGAGGCTGGCGTTGTCGTACAACAACCCGCCGGGGTTGCGGCCATCCTGATTCAAAACAAACCGCTTGACCAGCGTAGCCTCGTTCCCTTGTGTGGTGTACAGCGCCACCGCCATGCCAGCGGCCGGGGTGCCATGCATGGTGTCCAGTACGTGTGTGCTCAAGCCCATTGCGTTTCCTTCGGTTGGTCTTCAAAGTGTATACACTTTTTTGGTTTGCGGCTATCATCCCTTGATGGACTCCACCACCACCGGTTTCATTGTCGAAGCGCTGACCCGCTCCATCGTAGAGCACCGCCTGCAGCCGGGTGCCAAACTGTCCGAGCAAAAACTGGCCGACCAGTTTGGGGTGTCGCGCACGCTGGTGCGCCAGGCGCTTTTTCAACTGTCACAAAACCGGCTGATCCGTATGGAGCCCGCGCGGGGCGCCTTTGTTGCGGCACCATCGGTGGCCGAGGCGCAGCAGGTGTTTGCCGTGCGGCGCATGCTGGAGGCGGGCATGACCCGCGAGTTCATCCAATGCGCCACCCCGGCCCATATTGAGGCGCTCAAAGACCACATCCAACAGGAAAGAGTGGCTGTGCAGCGCGGCGACGTTCCGGGGCGTACTGTGTTGTTGGGCGACTTCCATGTCCGCATGGCGCAGCTCATGGGCAACACCGTGCTGGCGCAGATGCTGAACGACCTGATTTCACGCTGCGCACTCATCACCCTGATGTACCAGTCGTCCAGTGCAGCCGAACACTCGGTGGAAGAACACAGCGGCATTGTGCAAGCCCTGCAAGCCAAGGACGAGGCCCGAGCCCTGGCGCTGATGGATGCGCACTTGCGCCATGTGGAAGAAACCCTGACTCTCAGTCAGCCCCTGGACACGACCGCATGAAAAACTACGACACCACGCAACCCTACCCGCGCGACCTAGTGGGCTACGGCCGCACGCCGCCCCACGCGCAGTGGCCCGGCCAGGCCCGGGTGGCGGTGCAGTTTGTGCTGAACTATGAAGAAGGCGGCGAGAACAGCGTGCTGCACGGCGACGCCGGCTCGGAGCAGTTTTTGTCCGAGATGTTCAACCCGGCCAGCTACCCGGAACGCCATATCAGCATGGAAGGCATTTACGAATACGGCTCACGCGCAGGCGTGTGGCGCATCCTGCGCGAGTTCGAGCAACGCGGCCTGCCGCTCACCGTGTTTGGCGTGGGAATGGCACTGCAGCGCCACCCGGAACTCACCGCCGCGTTCAAGGAGCTGGGCCATGAGATTGCCTGCCATGGCTGGCGCTGGATTCACTACCAAAACGTGGACGAAGCCACCGAGCGCGAACACATGCGCTTAGGGATGGAAGCCATCACCCAACTCACGGGCGAGCGCCCCCTGGGCTGGTACACCGGGCGCGACAGCCCACGCACCCGCCGGCTGGTGGCCGACGATGGTGGCTTTGAATACGACAGTGACTACTACGGCGACGACCTGCCGTTTTGGATGCAGGTGCAAAAAACAGATGGGAGCGTGGCGCCTCAACTCATCGTGCCCTACACCCTGGACTGCAACGACATGCGCTTTGCCCTGCCCCAGGGCTACTCACATGCCGACCCTTTTTTCCAGTACCTCAAAGACACCTTCGATACGCTGTACGCCGAGGGCGACCCCAATGGGCTGAACCAGCCCGCCATGATGAGCATCGGCATGCACTGCCGCCTGCTGGGGCGCCCCGGGCGCATCACCGCACTGCAGCGTTTTCTGGACCACATCGCCGCGCATAACAAGGTGTGGGTGTGCCGCCGCATTGACCTTGCCCGGCACTGGACAGCTACGCACCCCCACCAGCCCTGAGCCCCGTTTCCACCGCACCACAGGCACGCCATGGCAATAATCCCCCCACCGCCACTGACATTGGAGCAACTCAACCACGCCTCGCTGGAAGCTGCCGCAGCCATGCTGGACGGCCTGTACGAGCACTCGCCCTGGATCGCCCTCGAAGCTCTTGCGCAGCGGCCGTTTCAGTCCCTGGCACAACTCAAATACGCCATGACGCAGGTGCTGGCACACGCACCCGCCGCTGCCCAACTGGCGCTGATTCGCGCCCACCCGGAGCTGGCCGGCAAAGCGATGGTGGACAAAAGCCTGACCGTCGAATCCACCAACGAACAAAGCAAAGCAGGCCTCACGCACTGCACAGAGCAAGAGTTTGCGCACATTCAGCAACTGAACCGCGACTACAACGCCAAGTTCGGCTTCCCCTTCATCCTCGCGGTGCGGGGGCCACGCGGCACCGGCTTGAATAAGCGCGAGATCATCGCCACCTTTGAGCGCCGGCTGCAGGGCCACCCGGATTTTGAGTTGCAGGAGTGCCTGCGCAACATCCACCGCATTGCAGAAATTCGGTTGAACGACAAATTCGGGTTCACCCCGGAGCTGGGCGACTTGGTGTGGGACTGGCAGGAAACCCTGGCCCAGCACACCGACCCGGGCTACGCCGAAAAGGGCCAACTCACCGTCACCTACCTGACCGAGGCCCACCGCGCCTGCGCCGCGCAAATCGCCCAGGACATGCGCGACGCGGGCTGCGACAGCGTGCACATTGATGCAGTGGCTAATGTGGTTGGATGCTATGAAAAGAGTAGCTGCTTGCGCACATCCGACGGGGGCTACACCCCTAAAACACTTAAAACTTTGCTCACCGGAAGCCATTTTGATACGGTACGCAATGGCGGAAAGTACGACGGCCGTTTGGGCGTTTATGTGCCACTGGCCTGTGTACGGGAGCTGTCGATCCAACAAAAGCGCCTGCCCTTTGACCTGGAAATCATCGCCTTTGCCGAGGAAGAAGGCCAGCGCTTCAAAGCCACCTTCCTGGGCTCAGGCGCACTCACCGGCGACTTTGATCCCACTTGGCTGGACCAGGTAGACGCTGACGGCATCACCATGCGCAGTGCCATGCAACATGCCGGGCTGTGCATTGACGACATTGCCAAACTCAAGCGCAATCCCGATGACTACATGGGGTTTGTCGAAGTCCACATTGAGCAGGGCCCGGTGTTGAACGAGCTGGATATACCGCTGGGCGTGGTGACCTCCATCAACGCCAGCGTGCGCTACCAGGGCCAGATCGCGGGCATGGCCTGCCACGCGGGAACCACACCCATGAACCGCCGCCGCGACGCCGCCGCCGCCGCCGCCGAGTTGACGCTATACGTCGAACAGCGCGCCAACGCCGATACCGACTCCGTGGGAACGGTGGGCATTTTGCAAGTTCCCAACGGCTCCATCAACGTGGTGCCAGGGCAATGCCAGTTTTCACTGGATCTGCGGGCCCCCATCGATGCGCAGCGGGACCGCATGGAAAGCGATGTGCTCAACGCACTCAAGGCAATCTGTACACGACGCGGGGTTGACTACACCTTGACCGAAACCATGCGTGCCAGTGCCGCACCGAGCGCACCCGAATGGCAAGCACGGTGGGAACAGGCCGTGGACGCCTTGGGCGTGCCGCTGCACCACATGCCCAGCGGAGCCGGCCACGACGCAATGAAGCTGCACGACATCCTTCCCCAGGCCATGCTGTTTGTACGGGGGCAAAACTCCGGCATCAGCCACAACCCGCTGGAGTCCAGCACCAATGACGACATGCAGCTGGCAGTACAGGCGTTTGCGCACCTGCTGCACGCACTTGCCACCGAATCTCAAGCCTGAAAGAAGCCCCCACGCCATGAACCCCTACGAACAACTGGACGCCTGGATCGACACCCACTTTGAGGCGCAAGTGCAGTTTCTGCAAGAACTCATCCGCGTGCCCACCGACACCCCACCCGGCAACAATGCGCCCCATGCAGCACGCGCCGCCGAGTTGCTGGCCGCCATGGGCTTGACCCCTGAGAAGCACCCGGTGCCTGAGGATATGGTGCGCGCTGCAGGGCTGCAAAGCATTACCAACCTGATCGTTCGCCGCCAGTACGGCACCGGTAAAACCGTCCTCCTCAACGCCCACGGCGATGTGGTCCCCCCGGGCGAGGGCTGGACCCATGACCCCTACGGTGGCGAGATTGAAGACGGCAAGATCTATGGCCGGGCCGCAGCGGTGAGCAAGTGTGACTTCTCCACCTACGCCTTTGCCGTGCGGGCGCTGGAGTCTTTGGGCGTCCCCCTGCACGGTGCGGTGGAGTTGCTATTCACCTACGACGAAGAATTTGGTGGCGAGGTCGGCCCCGCCTGGCTGCTGAAAAACAAAATCATCCAGCCCGACTTGATGATTGCCGCAGGCTTTTCTTACCAGGTCATCACCGCGCACAACGGCTGCCTGCAACTGGAAGTGACCGTGCACGGGAAAATGGCGCACGCCGCCATTCCCGACTCCGGCATCGACGCGCTGCAAGGTGCGACCCAGGTTCTTAACGCACTGTACGCCCAAAACGTGCTGTACAAGCAGGTGACATCTTCCGTCCAAGGCATCACGCACCCCTACCTGAACGTCGGCATGATTGAAGGCGGCACCAACACCAACGTCATCCCCGGCAAGGTCACGCTCAAGCTGGACCGCCGCATGATCCCCGAAGAAAACCCCACCGAGGTGGAGGCCACCCTGCGCCAGGTCATTGCTGACGCCGCCGCACGCATCCCGGGCATCACCGTGGAGGTGAAACGCATCTTGCTGGCCCGCTCCATGCAGCCGTTGACCGGCAACAAACCGCTGGTGGATGCGATTCAAAAACATGGCCAGGTGGTTTTTGGCGAACCGATCCCCGCCTTGGGTACGCCTTTGTATACCGATGTGCGCCTGTTTTGCGAAGCGGGCATCCCCGGCGTCATTTACGGCGCCGGACCTCGCACCGTGCTGGAGTCCAATGCCAAGCGCGCCGACGAACGGCTGGAGCTTGCCGACCTGCGCCGCGCCACCAAGGTGATTGCCCGCACCCTGTTCGATTTACTGCAAGTTGCCTGACACTTCTCTGCCTGACAGCTGCCAAAACCGGTAGTGCTATCATTTTGATGGCAGGCCCCCAGCCGGGTCCATTCGTACCGCAAGGTACTGCACTCTATCGAGGCGCACATGGGTAAATTTAATGGCAGTATTTGAGGACGACTTGTCGGCCTGTTCTGCCTTGGTGATTGATGGTAATCCGACATCGCGTTCCATTCTGATTTCGCAATTGCGTGACTTTGGCATGGGCTCTGTGGCCCAAGCCGCGCGGGCCATGGACGGCCGCAGGCAGTTGGAGTTTCGGTCTTTTGATTTCGTGCTGTGCGAGCAGCACTTCGCGGGGGAAGCCACCACGGGCCAGGACCTGCTGGACGACTTGCGGCGCAATCAGCTGCTGCCCTTTTCCACGGTTTTCATCATGATCACGGGCGAAGCCACCTATGCCAAAGTGGCAGAGGCGGCGGAGTCCGCGCTGGATGGCTATTTGCTCAAACCGCACAAAGCCATGCACTTGGCTGAGCGCCTGCGCCAAGCCCGCGTGCGCAAAGTGTCCTTGCAGGAAATATTTGGCGCCATTGAAGAAGAGAAATTTGAAAAAGCGGCGCAGCTGTGCATGGACCGCTTCGAGGCCAAGGGCCTCTTTTGGTTGTACGCGGCCCGGGTGGGTGCCGAGTTGTTATTGCGCGTCGGACGCTTTGCGGAGGCACAAACACTGTACAAATCCGTCGTCGCCGCCAAGACTCTGCCCTGGGCCAAGCTGGGCGTGGCACGGGCGCAGCTGGACGCCGGTCAGATCACCCAGGCCACCAGCACCCTGGAAAACCTCATCAGTGCTGACCCCAACTACGCCGATGCCTATGATGTGATGGGCCGCGCCCAGTTTGAACTGGGTCGGCTGGACAAGGCGCTGGAGACCTACAAAATGGCCGCCACCCTGACGCCCTCGTCCATCAGCCGGCTGCAAAACCTGGCCATGATGACCTACTACGCGGGGGACCATGCGGAGGCCGAAAAGCTGCTGGACCGCACGACGCGCATGGGTCTGGACTCCAAAATGTTTGACTGCCAGACCCTGGTGCTGCTGGCGTTCACCCGCTTGGAGATAGCCGACCGAAAGGGCCTGCAACGCTGCCACGATGACTTCAACCGTTTGATCGAAAAGTACCCGGACAACGCCCGTCAGCGCCGCTTGGCCGAAATTGTGGTGACCCTGAACCTGATTCAGCAACACCAGTTTGCCCAATCGGTGGAGGCCGTCAGGACGATGGCAAAAGCCGTCAAGAATTCTGATTTCGATTTTGAATCCGCCAGCAACCTGCTGGCGCTCATGGCCCATTTGGCCCACAAAGCCATTCAACTCGACGAGGTGGATTCCGTGGTCGACACCATCGGGCTGAGGTTTTGCAACAACCGCTCGGTTGCCGAGCTGTTAACGGCCAATGTCAATTTGCACCCGCCCTACGCAGACCGCATCCGTGCCTGCCAGGCCAAGGTGCTTGAATTCGCCGAGGTTGCCATGGCCCTGAGTTTGAGCGGGGACCCCACGGCCGCTGTGGGCAACCTGATCCACCACGGCAAAGAAACCCTGAACGCTCGCCTGATCGACAACGCCTACCATGTCCTTCAAAAACATGCCGCCAAGATTCGGGACATCGATGTACTCACGGCCGAAGTGCAAAGACTGCGGACCCTGTCGGGCGGGGGCAACGTCAAAGCCTCTTTGGGCGAACAAAAGCGCCAGGCGGGCGGCTTGGCGTTGCGTACAGGCACGCGCCCCAGCGCAGAAAAAGGGCCCAACAGTCAAAAATAGGCGTAACGCCGCATTTTTAGCCCCAAAATTGGGCGCTTTCATAAATAATGTGCGACGAGCGATTTAGGCAGGAATGGGCGGGCCGTAGACGGGCTGGCGCAAGACTTGACCTCAGTCCTTGTTTTGCACAACGGGTATTTCCTTGCAGTCCACGTCTTCTCTCGCCGCACCGCCGCCACACACTGCCCCAGTTCAGGAACAGAACACGGGAAGCAGTGCGCAATCCATGGACGCACTGCAGTTAAAAATCAAGGCCCTCCTGGAGGAGTCGCGCACCATGCAGGCGTCCATCAAGCAGCTGACCGTGCAAGAAGAAAGCAGCGCCCGCGCTGGTTTCTTTTCCGACCACCCGGTGGTCCTGGGTTTGGAAGGCCTGCTGTTGGGTGCGGCGGCCTTGTGTCTGGGGGGCCTCCTGGCGACTGGTTTTGCGTGGCGCCGCATGCAGGCAGCGTCTGCACCCCTCCCCGCCGACTTTGGCGAAAGTATTTATAGTTTTCGCAGTACCGACGATACCCACCACCCTGCTGTGCATGAGGTACAGGAATCGGACTTCACGCCGGTCGCACCGGTGCTGGAGCAGCCCCACGCCGCACCCGATGCGATCGAGGTCGATCTGGACGCGCACTTTGTACCGTCCACCAGTTTGTTCGCACCACGTGAATCCGGCTCCGGATTCGATGTTGAAGCTGCTGCAAACGAGGTGCAACGCGTCCGCAGATCGCTGGCTGACAAGCGTGCAGTCCGCGACAGATGGAGCGCCAGCGACACTCACCAGGCCGAAGCACTGCCACAAAATGAAGATGCTCCTGACATATTGCCACTGGATTTCGATCTGGAAGCAAGCGGAGATCAGGAACTGGATATCGATCTGGATGTCGACCTGGATTTGGGCGTTGAATGTAAGCTCACACCGGAACCCGCTGCGCAAACACCTCCCATGGAGGACGTTTCCGACGTCCAACCTGAATTGGACGACGTGATCAACCTAGCCCCAATGAAGAGTACTGACGACGAGGGCGATCAGGGCCTCTCGGTGAAACTGGAACTGGCGCAGGAGTTCCTGTCCTTGGGACTCCTGGACGGTGCGCGCGAATTCGCCATGGAATACATGGACTCCACCGAAGCCCCGCTCCATTCACAGGCAATGACCCTGATCAGCCAGATCGATGTGCAGGAGCAGCAGGAAAAAGAGCGTGCGCAGCAGGCAAAAATTCAGGCGCAGCAAGACCTTGAGGCGATGTTCGCTAGTCTCCCAACGCAATAACTGCCACCAGCGGTACCTGTGCGGGTGCTTCGTAGTCGGCCACAACCCAGGCCCGAGTCGTGTGGTTTGCAGCGTCTTGCAGCAACTCCAGCACAAACCCAATGGACGTTTTGTCCAGCGCAGCAAAGGGCTCGTCCAAGAGCGTCACTGCGGCACCCGACGCGAACGCGGCCGCCAACCAGACTTTTCGCTTGGACCCTGTCGACAGCATGTACATCGGCTTCTCGATGTGCTGCGCCAGCGACAAGCCAGCCACCAACTCCCCCAACAGAAGTTCGTCCCACTGGGCATAGCGCGGCACCAGTGATTTGAAATAGTCCAAGGCCGTCGTCTGTTCCCACTCGGTCGCGCTTGGGTCGGCCCAAAATACTTGCCCTCGATATGCTTGCGGCTGGTCACCCAGGCTGATTCCATTCACCTTTAGCGAACCAGTCTGACCCCGCTGTTCACCGGCCAGCACGCGCAGCAAAGTGGTCTTGCCACGACCATCACCGCCCTGCACAAAGGTGACGCCTGGGTGAATTTTGGCCGAAAGCTGCTCGAAAATGACCCGCTGCGCGTAGCGCAAACACAGTCCCTCCAAGTGCAGCACGACCGGCGCGATACGCCCGCTCACCGGCTTGCAAACAGGTAGGAGAGTTCCCGATTCATCAGGTCTGAATCGCCCGTATTCAACTCAATGAGGCGGCGCAAACGGGTCAAACTGGTCACATCAATATCCAGGCATTCAATACCGATTTGCAGGTTTTCCAGATGCACGATTTTTCCGACCATCACGATCGCGTCACCTCCTTCGGTCAGGGGCAACACCAGCCGGCATTTTTCCTGAGGTACCAGTGCCTGCAATGTCTGCGTTTGCACCAGCGCGCCCTTCAGCGCGATGTCGATCAATTGCGCATCAAGCACCCGGTCCGACAAGTGCAATTGCACCCCGGCATGAAACGGTACACGGGAGAAATGGCGAAGGCCTTTGATGGATGTTGTTTTCATAAGCGAGACCCAAAACAGTGACAGCAGGCAAGGTTAAGGTGCTTTACCCGAAAGCGCAACCGGGACGCCGTCACGGTGTAGTGCCAATGCTGTATTCAAAGTACAAGCCCCCCGGGTCGCGCTGCACAGAATCCAGAAACGCCTTTCTTGCCGTGGCGGACAAACCGCTCAGTTGCTGCGCTGTGGGGAGTGCCGCATCGGATTGCAGCACCCTGCCCCCTGTTTTTTCCATGAGGCTGTCCACCAAAGGGTTAAACGGCATACCCATCCACCGATTTTTCTCCGCCTGTGCTTTGTAAACCGGGATGAACGCAACCAGATCTTCACTGGTCATTTGCTCCAGTCCCTGCTCCTTGAGCGTGGCGTTGTGGCTACCATGGTGTCCCACTTTGTAAAAAACGGTTTTTGCCAACAGGTCAGGTCCGGTCACCGCCATGGGCCCTGCTGGTGATTTGATCCGCCACTTGAGGTCTTGCCACGACATCCAGTTGCCTACCTGCGCATCACCAGGGAACAGAAATACATCCCCCGTGTCTTCAAACTCAAAGGCCAGTACCACACAGGTGTTGTTGGTATGGGTGTCCAGATTGAGCGCGAGCGTCTCGGCCACCTGCGTCCAATCATCCTCAATCTGTCGCCACGCCTCGCCCTCGGCATGCCAAGTGACGGACATCAACTCAGCAAGCAAGCGCGAATTGACCTGCTGTTTGCCCGCCGTCTGCTTGAACCCGGAATCAAAGGGGCAGTCATCCACCGAGCGACCGAGGTGCTCACCGTCAGCCATCCGGTTGAACGCTGCCCCTACGCTACTTGCAAGTTCAATTTCGGATGCAAGTTGGTACACACCTCCGCCCTTTTTGCTCGGCGTACTTTTCTTGATCCAGGATTCATCTTGCGGGGGGCCCAACACAAACACACGCGTGTGGTCAACGCCCTTCAAGTCAATGGGGGACTTCTCGGGGTACAGATACCGGGTATTCACCCCTCTACGCTTCATGAGGTATTCAAAGGCTGCCCGCGTACGCTGAATGGGCGGGCCTGCAGCCAGTTCACCCGGCGACGTCTCAACACCAAAAAACCCCAGCATTGCGGTCAAGCGCTCGGAACGCTTTTGGGCGGCAGGGCCCGGCGACCGGCCCAATGCCACTGCAGCCCTGGTCAGCGCATCCACTTTTTCGGCGCGCTCCTTGCGCAAGCGCCGACCCAACTCGTTTTGGGGGTCTTCCGTCCAGGCGTACCAGACCTCACCGATATCGATGCCATCGAAGACGGACTGCGCCTGCTGGCTGGAAAAACCGGATGCATGGTCCCAGTGCTCATGGGTCATCACCACCACATCCAACCGACCACCACACGCCTGTTCAATGTCATTCGCCACGCGCGTCATGGTTGCGGCAGCACCGCTGGCCACACTGATCACACCGCAATCAATGAGCACGTTAAAAAGCGTTCCATCTGCCTTGGCAAAGCGCAAGAGCAGGCAGTCCCCCAAACCGTGGGTGTACATGCGAATTCGCAACCTTGGTGGACCTGATTTTGTTGCCTTGGGTTTCACCATTTAGGCCCCCTAATATTCACGGTGCAGCATGCAAAATGGCTCCTTGGTCTGCAAGGAACCATTGCCGAAGTAGGTTTCCCGCAGCGACGTGCCCTGCATGAGCCGGCCTTGCTTGTAGGCCTGTATCGCCGCCAGCCTGGCGCTGTCGTTGATAGGGCGTGTGATCGCGTAGCGCAAGGTGGGCAACTCGCCCTCCATGTCAAAAATGAGGGTACTGCCGCCCCGAAAATTGAAGGTGCCTTGGGACACATCTTCGGGATCAATCGGCATATCCCGCAGCCGCTGCGTCATAGAGATGATCAACTGCTTCATGATCTGCCCGTCCGGCGTCACGCGCAGGGTGGGTAGCACCGAATGCACTTCAAATGACGGCAAACCGGACGCCCTGTAGCGCAGCCCGGTCAGACCGGCATTCAGGTTCATGTTCAGCCCCGTTACGGTCATGAAGTTGTCGCGCTGCTGGGTTTCACTGTTTTCAAAAATTCGTTTCAGGTAGTCGTGGGCCGCTGCCCGCGCCTGGCGCAAGGTCATGAACACCTCCTTGCGGTCCTGAAGGTAGAGCGACTTGCTGACCAGATCTTTGAGTTCGACGGCCAGCAGCGCCAGCGCATTCCAATGCGACCCACCACCCACGTCGGAATGTTCATACTCCAGGCGCGCATAGGGCCACCGGAGTTGCTCTTCCGACAGGGTTTTCAAGCCTTGCGGGGTGATTCCCCAACGCCGGAACGACTCAATCAGCGCCACCCGGTAGCCGTGCTTGTCATTGGCCACCATGTCATAGTCCGCCGTGATGAGCGCGCGCAGGTAGTCCCCGTAAGTAATGTCAAAGGGCGGGCAATAGTCCAGCGCCCGGATGGACATCCCCAAAAAATGCTGCGCCGTGCGGGTGGCCTCATTGGCGAGGGCTTCCACCAGATTCGGATGCAAAGCCCCCTGCGGCAAGATGCCCGACCCCGCACTGGCCAAGGCAATGATGCCCTTGGTGCGCACCTTGTAGATGGCCAGGAACGCCGAGAACATGGCGGCCACCAAAATCGAGCCGCGCTCATGCGCCTCGGTGGCGTGCTTCAGCAGGGCGGGGTTGGGTTCCAGCAATTTCCACCTGCCGTCGGCACCGGTTTCTCCGATCGCATTGCGCAAGGCACCATAGCGCCCGGTGGCCTCCCCAAACTGCTGCGCCAGTTCGCCCAGCAAAGACTGGGTTTCCAGATCACCCCGCGTGCGGGCAATCTGGTGCTTGAGGACTTCGGGAAACGTGAAATGCTGAAACAGCGCCACCAAGTCTGCAAACGCTTCGTGACAGGCCAGCGTGTCGGGGTGGTTGTCTTCCACATAGCGGCGGTGCATGCCGTCTAGCACGGCATGGGTGGTTTCGTGCGCCACGATGTCTTGCGACAGGCAGCCAAACACCGTGCCGGTCTGACCTTGGAAGTAGCCAAAGAGAAGCGCTTTTTTTTGCGGGCTGTAGTACGCATTGGCGGCCCGCAGGGCATGCGGATAAATGCGCAGTGTCCGCACGAAGGTCTCCTGCTCCCCCGAGGGTGCGTCGGCGTCATAGCGGGGTGACCACAAAACCTGCCGCCCCAAAGCTCGCTCAAAGTGGGTGATGGTGTTCATCGCCACCGCATAGACCATTTGCTGGTGAAACTGCGGATTGCCCTCCGAGGGCGCCAAGCCATCCTGCGCCAGCAGGTTGACCGCGTTCAAATCCACCGGCTCATACCAGCAACCGCTGGCCGGGTCGTAGTCCAACACCTCCACATACTCGCCCCGGGGTCCCGGGCTGAGTTTGCCCTCCCACGGTATTTCAAACACCGCGTGGTTAATGGCAGCAGTCTCCAGCCGCAGCGACAGGCTGGGATCGAACGCATAACCCCGCAAACGCCGAAACGGCGGCCGGTTGGCCAACTGCTCGGTTGGTGCTTCGCGGTATTCCGCGCTAGGCATCGCCATCATGTTGGCACCTGCTCAGGGAGGTCCGCTGCGTTGCAGCAGTTCAGGCGCGTAGCCACGGATGCGCGACTCCACCAGCGCCCCGCCATGGCGGATCAGCACCGCACGCTCGGAGGCATTGAGCGCAGCGAGGTTGGTCGCAATGGAACTGGCATATTGCGCATCACCGTCCTGTGCTTGCCCAACCGTGCTGTCGATGGAAAACCACATGGGTTTGGGGCCCACTGCCGCCAAGTGGCGGTGCTCCATCCGGTCAAACTCCAGCCCCCGGATCTGCTCCATCATGATGTCCAGCGCCGCCTTCAAGACCAAGGCACTGGACTCGGTCGGCTGGGCAACATTGGCGAAGGGCTTGCCGCCGTCACTGACGATCAGGTAGTCCAGCGCATTGCGTTTGCGCAGTGCCGGATTCACCCCCATGTTGTCGTACACCCCACCATCGGCCAGCGTGACGTAGTCCACCGGGGCAGCGGGGGCATATTCGGGCGACTCCAGTCGCAGTGGTGGAAAAACCGGTGGAAATGCGGACGAGGCAGCAACTGCCCGCGCCAAGCTGAACTCCGGCCCCGGCACCACCCCCAACTCGTGCTCTCCCATCTCCTCCGGCCCAGCCCCCCCCGCGACAAAGAAAAACAGATTGCCAGTCGATAAATTGGTCGCGTTGATGTAGACCCGTGGTCCGGCGCGCAAGGCACTGAGCCGGGCGCCCTTGAACAGGTCGCGGTCATAGCTTTTGGCCAGCTTATCCAGGCGACTCTCAAACGGATCAAGAATGCCACCGATCACGGAACTCACCGCGATGGAACGGGTGGCAAGGTAGTGCTCCAGCTCATCCAGCACCGTGGGCGAGCCCCACTTCAAGGCCACAAAGGCCCCAGCGATGCTGCCCCCGCTCACACAACTCAGCAGGTCAAGACAAGAAAAGAGCCCCAGGCTCTGCAGTTTGCGCATCACCCCCAAATGGAACGCAGCCGCCCGAAATCCGCCCCCCGACAGCGCCAACCCCATTTTTTTCTCTACCCCACCCAAATTGATTGTCATACCCGTGCCTCCTACAACGCATTGAAGTCCATCCCATCAATCGCTGCACTCTAGGCAGGCGCCACCCCGTTTCGCTTGATTTTTCTCACGCGCCGCAACGATGTCGGCCATTGCGGATGATCAATGCCCGGCGCTGGGACCCCTCTAGCATGGCGTGCACCAACGAACTACTTGGAGCAAAAAGCAATGGCCACCTACCCGATGACTCCCGTGGATGCGGCGTGGTTTCACATGGATGGACCAGCCAACTTGGCCATCGTGACCGGGGTACTGCAAACCAGGCAGGCTCTAAATTTCGACAAGGTCCGAGAGGTGTACCGTGAACGGCTAGCGGGCTTTGTGCGGTTTCGCCAGCGCGTGGTCGAGGCCGGGTTCCCGGTGGCCACACCCCATTGGGAAGACATGCCGCACTTCGACATCGACCAGCATATGCACCATATTGCCCTGGCGGCACCACACGACCAGGCGGCGCTGCGTGCCTTGGTCAGCGACATCGCCAGCACACCGCTGGACCACGCCCAGCCGCTGTGGCAGGTGTTCGTGGTGGACGATGTCGACGGTGGCAGCGCACTGATCATGCGCTGCCACCACTGCGTGGCCGATGGCACCGCCATGATGACCATCAGCCAGAAGCTGTTTGATACAACACCCCGAGGTACGCACCCACCCAGCCCGGCGGCCCACCCAGCCGCGGCTCCACCCTTGAGCACGCTGGAGCGCGCCAGCCTTGGCGCACTGGAGTTGGCGGACACGGTCATTGACGCAGCAACCCACCCACTAAGGACCCTGGAGAAGGCTGCAGTGCTGGCCAGCGGTGCTGGCATGCTGGTAGGGGAATTGCTAAAAAAGGACGACCCGCAATCGCCCCTCAAGGGCGAGTTCGCACTGAGAAAGTTTGTCGCATGGACCAAGCCGGTTGCGATCAAGGACATTAAAAAGATTGGCGCCCAGCACGGCGCCAAGGTCAATGATGTGCTGATCGCCGCCATGACCGGTGCACTGCGCCACTATCTGCTGCTGCGCGGTGCGAAAGCCAATCACACCACCCTGCGGGCCATGGTGCCCGTGGATTTGCGCCCCGCTTCGCATTTGGGTCAACTCGGCAACGAGTTCGGCTTGGTCATTCTGGAGCTGGCAGTCAACCAAGCGCGCGCCGCACAACGTCTGGCAACCACCAAAACCCGGATGGACGCGCTCAAGCGCTCACCCGAAGCCACGGCAACACTGGCGCTGTTTGACATTCTTGGACGGGTTCCCAAGGCGGTAGAAGATTTTGCCAACGAACTCTTCGGCAGCAAGGCCAGCTTGGTCATTACCAATGTGGTCGGTCCGCAAGACGTGCTTTATCTGGCAGGAGTCCCGATCGACAGCATGCTGGGCTGGGCACCGCACCCTGGACGGCAGCTTGGCATGGCCATCAGCATCATGAGCTACAAAGGCATGGCCACGCTAACCGTCATCGCCGACGCACGCCTGATCCCGGACCCGGAGGTCATCACCGAGCAGTTCGACACGGAGTTCCAGTCCATGCTCAAGGCCAGCTTCAAACAGCCATCGCAAAGTCGATAAAGCCCCGCTCCACGTTGGTGGCAATGAGCTTGACAGGGAGCTTGTCACCCACCTTCAAGCCGCCCCCGCCCGACACCAGCTTGCCATCGGCAGGCGGCGTGAAAATGCGGACCCAAATGCCATCGGTGGTGCTGCCGGTGACGATGGCGTCATAGCGCTGGCCCACATGGGATTCAAGCACCAGTGCCGCTTCAGACTTGCGCATGCGCCGTTCCACCTTTTGGGCCGAGTCCTCCTGGCGGGTGCAGTGCAAGGCCAGCGCGTTCAGCTCGGCGCTGGAATAGGGTGGAGGCTGGCCCTGTAACGCCGCCTTGACCAGCCGGGACGTAATCAGGTCGGGGAAACGCCGATTGGGTGCGGTTGAATGCGTGTAATCGCGCACGGCCAGTCCGAAGTGCCCCACCGGTGGACCGCCCGGTGTTTCCACCACATATTCGCCAGAACCCATTAGCCGCACGATGGACAGCGACAGATCGGGAAACCGCAGGGGGTCGGCCTTGTGGCGTTTGGCCAAAAATGCCTCCAGCGCTTTGGAATCCGGCTCGGGCGGCAAAATTTCGCCGTACTCCTTGGCCACAGCCACGATGCGCAACCAGCGCTCGGGCGAACGGACCACCCGGCGCAGCGAAGCGCCCCCCTGCGTCGCCAGATAACGGGCGGTGCAGCCGTTGGTAGCAATCATGATTTCTTCAATCAGCTGGCGCGCCCTGTTTTGCACCTGCTGGCGAATGTCGATCACCTGCTCACCCTCAAACACTGCACGCGGCTGAAAGGTTTCAAACTCCAACGAGCCCTCGGCCCGACGGCGCACCCGCAACTGCTGAGCCACCGAGTCCTGGGTGCGCAGCTGCGCCTCCATGCCGGGGACTGCGGCCGCTTCGGCCGGCAACGCACTCCGGCCATCGATCCAGGCACTCACCGCGTCATAGGCCAGCTTGGCCTTGTTGCGCACCCGCGCACGGTACACGGTGGAGCCCGCCAGCGAGGCGTCGGCATGGAAGACCATTTCGGTCACCAGCGCCAGCCGGTCTTCATTGAAGTTAAGGGAGGTGAGGTCGGTGGACAGCCGCTCGGGCAGCATCGGGAAAATGCGGGCCGAGGTGTACACCGAGGTGGTGTTCGCCCGGGCGTGGTCGTCGATGGGGGTGCCCTTCTTGACCAGCGCATCCACATCGGCAATGGCCACCAGCAAGCGCACCGCCCCATTGGGCAGCACCTCACACACCGTGAGTTGGTCCAAGTCTTCGGAGTCGTCGTTGTCGATGGAGCACCACAGCAATCCGGTCAGGTCGCGGATGGCGGTGCCCGTTTCCTGGCCGGGCTGGGTCAGCTTGGCCAGTTGCTGCAGGGCACCGGCGGGAAATTCAGGCTGCAGTCCCCGCTCGGACATCGCGCTGGTGGCGATGCGAACGAGGTCGGCGCGGTGGTGGGGATGGTGTGGGTTGTAATGCATGCGGCAAATATACATGCAGCGCAAACCACACACACCAAATCGCTATCAATTTAGGAGCTGCTTGCGCACATTCCACGGGCGTTACAGGCCTAAATGGCATAAAAAAAGGCCGGTCTGCAACAGACCGGCCTTTTGGGGGGATGCAACAGAATTACTGTTTGATCGCCTCAACCTGCACCACCAGGCGCACGTTCTTTGGGAAACCCCAAACGACGCCGTAGTTCATGCCCCACTGGGTACGGTCGATGGTGGCTTCAAAGTCGCCACCGCACACTTCGCGCTTGATCATGGGGCTCATGTAGCAAGCGAACTGGTTCGCTTTGAGTACCACGGGGTTGGTCTTGCCCAACAGGGTCAGGGTGCCGGCTACTTCGGTGACTTTGTCGCCATTGAAGGTGAACTTGTCGCCAACAAACTTGGCGGTCGGGTGGGCTGCGGCATCAAACAGGTCTGGGCTTTGCAGGTGTTTGTCAAAAGCAGCGGTGCCAGTGTTGATGGAGGTCATGTCAATGGTGATATCGACTTTACCGGTCTTGGCCACGCGATCGATCTGAACCGAGCCTTCTTTTTTGTCAAAACGACCTCGGTTAACCGAAGCGCCAAAGTGGCTGATCTCAAAGGTGGCGAAGGTATGGGTGGGTTCGATTACATAGCTTGCAGATTCCGCTTGGGCAGTACCCATTGACAGTGTGGCTACAGTGGCGATGGCCGCGAGGGCCAAAAGGGATTTACGCATCAGAAAGACTCCTAAAGAAAGGGGGGGAAACGGTTTGAGGAAAAAAGGTTACAGCTTGCCCACGCCGGTCAGCGCGAGCTTGAACTTGACTTGCACGTCGTCGGCCACCATGGAGGTGTCGGCCCACTCGTTTTCGCCAATTTTGAAGGCCAGCCGTTTAAGCACAAACGCGCCAGTGGCCGTGGTGACGGCACCGCTTTGGGTTAGAGCCACCGGCACCACCACATCGCGCACATTGCCCTTGATGCTGAGCTTGCCGGTCACCTCAAATTTGCCGGCCCCCAGGCCCTTGACGGCGCTGGACTGAAAAGTGGCCTGCGGGAATTTCGGGACGTTGAACCACACGGCTTTGGGCAACTCGACATCGCTCTCTGGCGAGCCCACCGTGGCACTGCCCACGTCCACCGTGAAGGCCATGGTGCTGGCAGCAGGCTTGGCAGGATCGAAACTGATCTGGGCGTCGAACTTCTTGAAGCGGCCGTCCACTGGCACGCCCATTTGCTTGCTCACGAAAGCGATTTCGCTCTGGGCGGGTACCAGCTTCTGCTCGGCCATCACCGAGGTGGCAGTGGCTGCAACGGTGAGCGCCGTAGCGGCGAACAGCAGTCTGGAAAAATATTTAGACAGAAACATCACAACTCCTAAAAAAGGTTAACGGCGACCGGGCAACATGCGGCCCATCAGGCCGTCGCGGTCAATAAACTGGTGCTTGAGTGCTGCCGCTACGTGCAGCAGTACCAAACCTGCCATGGCGAAAGCGCTCAACTCATGAAACGGTTTGATCAGCTCGGCCAGCGCCTTGTCGGGCGCCACAAAATCGGGCAAAGGCAGCACACCAAACAACACGACGGGGAAGCCTGCCGCCGAGCTGTAGGCCCAGCCAATCAACGGCACCGCAAAAAACAAGGCATACAACGCATAGTGCGTACCGTGGTGCGCCCAATGCTGCCAGCGCGGCATGAGTTGGGCAATTTGGCCCGGCAATTCTGGTGGCCGGTGCGTCAGGCGCCAAAGCAAGCGCAACGCAGACAGAGTCAAAATCGTCACACCGGCCCACTTGTGCCAGTTGTACAGCTTGAGGCGCCAGGGCGAAAACGGCAAATCGGCCATGTACAGACCCATGGCAAACAGGCCCACCAAAGCGACGCCCAGCACCCAGTGCAGCACCATGGCGACCAGGCTGTAACGGGGAGAATTAAGGTTTGAACGTGTCATGGCCCAAAGTTTAAAGGGCCGAATATCTTGTTTTTTTGAATTAAATTGATGACTTAATTCAAATATTTTGAAGTATCTTTAAATATCCTGTGCTGGATCCGCCGCACGGGGCTCTTTTGGCGACGACCCGGCGCGCCGGGTTTCCCGCTGCATGAACAGGTAGAGTCCCTCCACTTTTTCGCGCGCCCAAGGGGTTTTGCGCAAAAATTTGAGGCTCGACGCCACGCTGGGGTCGCTGGCAAAGCAGCGCACCGGGATGCGCTGGGCCAACCCCTCCCAGCCATAGTGCGCGGCCAAGGCCGTCACAATGGCTTCCAGGGTCAGTCCGTGCAGCGGGTTGCGGGCTTGTGGGGTCGGGGGCTTGGGCGGCAGGTTGGCGGGTGGTGGCGTAGGCATGGGTCGATTTTGGCACTACTGAACAAGGCGCAACACCCACCAACAGTTGTTACACCTTGTTACAGGGTTTCACTGCTAAAAATGATTGCCTCCCAGACAATGGTCAGCCCGCCTATTAGCCCTCACGCCGCTCCGGAATGCCTTTTCGCCCAAACCACCCAGCCGACCCCGACGCCCGTGATGTGAATGTGCAGGCGCGGCGGCATATCCGCAAGCTGATCGCCAAGAGTCTGCTCTACTTTGCAGAGCGTGAGGCCGACAACTTGCGGATGGTGCGCGAGCATTTGCTGGTTTTGATGGACGCAAGGCCCTCACAGGCCCAAGCGCAGAACCTGCGCTCGGCCTATGTCTTGCTGGGCAAGCAGGCCGATGCCTTTCACCGCGCATTCCGGGCCGCATTGCAATCCACTATTGACGACGAGGCGCGCCTCGCGTTTCCTGATGCGGCAAGTGTCGAGCTGCGGCGGGTCCAGCCGCCGGATGCGCTGGAAGGCATGACATTGTCACTAATTGACGTGTGCGAGGTCGATCGCATTCTTTTACTGGACCGGGTGAGTCTCCGGTTTTCCGCACACTATGACGCCAGCCTGAGCCCGCTGACCCAACGCTTGGGGGTGTTGCTGGGGCTGGATGCACCCAGCCTGTCCAACAACCCGTTTCGCCCGGAGGTATTTGTCCGTGCCTTTTTGATGGCGTGGGAAAAATGCGAGCTCGACAACCAGGCCACAGACGACCTGGTCCAGGCACTGGCCCCCCGGCACTGTCTGAATCTGGCGCCTTTGTACGATGACCTGAACGCAACACTGATGCAGGCAGGTGTCGCAGCGCAGCAAGCACTGCGTATCAAAAAATCTGTGGACCAAAGGTCCAACTTTGCACCACTGGGTCCGGGATCTGCACCGGCACCCCTGACCAGCGGTGGGGAGTTACCGCACAACATCAATTCAGCCGCCCGCTCTACCTGGGCTGGTCTTGCGCCAGCAGGGCGCAACATTGCCGCGCAGGCGCGCCAGTTTTTGCAGCGCCTGGGCATTGGCTCCCGGCCGTCTACCGAAGGCATTGGCGACGATGAAGGACATACCTGGACCGAAGCGCACGGTGAGCAGGGGCAGCACTCCTTAGCACCTGCAGATTCAGAATTCATGGGGTATCTGGGCGATCTGCAAGCGGGTGCCGGTGCGTCCTCGTCCTACCAGTTTCTGGAGGGGCAAAACCCCAGCGACCACAACATCCTGCGCCAGATGCGGGATCTGGAGCAGGTCCGCCGCGCCCCCGAGCTGGACCGCGGCACCGTGGACGCGCTGGCTGAGGTGTTTGACTTTGTCTTTGCCGACCAGGCCATTCCGGTGCAGATGAAGTTCGTGATTGGTCGCCTGCAGATTCCGGTGCTCAAAGCGGCCATGATCGACCGCGACTTTTTCTTATCCAACGACCACCCGGCGCGCCGCTTGGTGGACACGTTGGCCTCCGCCTCCGTCGCGTGGGCACCCGAAAAAGGCGAAAACGACCCGCTGTACGTGCGCATTGAGACCACTGTCAAACGGGTGCTGAACGAGTTTGAGGACGATCTCGACCTGTTCAGCGAGTTGCTGCTGAAGTTCACCGAATTTCTGTTCGAAACCGAACAACAGGCCCAGGGGCGGATCGAGCCCGCAGCCGACCATGAACGCAAAGGCGAGTCCTTCGACCAAGCCCTGGCGCATGCCGATGAAATCGTCCACGCCCGCATCAACGCGCTGCCCAAAGAGCTGCCACTGGCGCCGTTTTTGGCGCCATTTCTGACCGCCCAATGGCGCGAGGTGCTGGCCCGCGCCTGGCAAACCGCAGAAGAAAACCCGCAGCAATGGGAGAGTGTGCTGACCACCATGGACCAGCTGATCTGGTCCACCCAACCAAAAACCAAGTCTGAGGAGCGCCGCCAACTGGTGGCGGTCTTGCCCGACCTGGTGCGCAGCCTGAACGAAGGACTGGACGCCATCGCATGGAACGGCAAGGAACGCGCAACCTTCACCCGGCGCCTGATTTCAACCCACATGCTGGCCATCCGGATGACCCAACCGGCAGCCACCGACACCGCCTCGGCGGTGCTGGAAGAAGCCGCAGGCAAAGAGGCCATGCAAGAGCTGGACGAGCGTCTGGCGGGTCAGTTGTCGGGAACCGGTGATGCGTTTGACGCCATCGCCCAGACCTTCACCCGTGGGTTGTGGTTTGATTTCACGATCGACCAGACCACCCAGCACCGCTGCCGGCTGAGCTGGGTCAGCCCCATGCGCACCCGCCTGCTGTTTACCAACCGGGAAGGATTCGACGCCTTTGTACGCTCCGAGCGCGAAGTGGCGGCCCTGCTGCGGCTCGGCCGCCTGAGCGTCATCAATGAAACGCCCATCGTGTCCCGTGCGCTGGACCGGATCATGGCGGAGGGGGAGTTACAACTGGCGGCGTGACCGGGAAAGTGACCTGAATTGCTATCAATTCAATAGCTTGTTGCGCACATTCCACGGGGCTTAGCGGCACAAAAGGCACAAAAAAAAACGGGCCCTGAAGGCCCGTTTTTCTATTTTTGGCGGAGCCCGTGAGATTCGAACTCACGGACGATTGCTCGTCGGCAGTTTTCAAGACTGCTGGTTTAAACCACTCACCCAGGGCTCCATAGGGGGAGATTGTAAGGGATAGGTTGGCCCGATTTTCGACAGAGGCGGCGGCGCTAAG